>NZ_SDHX01000002.1:300000-480000 GCF_004118375.1 Oleiharenicola lentus | reverse complement strand
ATGTCGGCCGTAACTATAACGGTCCTAAGGTAGCGAAATTCCTTGTCGGGTAAGTTCCGACCCGCACGAATCGTGTAACGAGTTGACAACTGTCTCGGAGAGAGGCCCAGTGAAATTGTAGTGGCGGTGAAGATGCCGCCTACCCGCAGCAGGACGGAAAGACCCTATGCACCTTTACTGTAAGCTGTTATTGTCGCTTGATTTTTAATACGTAGCATAGCTGGGAGACTGTGAAGCCTGCCTCCAGGGGCGGGCCGAGTCGTAATATGAAATACCAGTTTTTAATTGTTAGGCGTCTAACCTCGTGCCGTCATCCGGCCGTGGGACAGTGATAGCAGGTCAGTTTTTCTGGGGCGGAATCCTCCCAAAGAGTAACGGAGGATTACGAAGGTTCCCTCAGCCCGGTCGGTAATCGGGCTACAGAGCGCATGAGTATAAGGGAGCTTTACTGTGAGACCAACAAGTCGAGCAGTTGCGAAAGCAGGTTCAAGTGATCCGGTGGTTGAATGTGGAATCGCCATCGCTCATAGGACAAAAGGTACGCTAGGGATAACAGGCTGATCGCGCCCAAGCGTTCACAGCGACGGCGCGGTTTGGCACCTCGATGTCGGCTCATCACATCCTGGGGCTGGAGAAGGTCCCAAGGGTCCGGCTGTTCGCCGGTTAAAGTGGTACGCGAGCTGGGTTCAGAACGTCGTGAGACAGTTCGGTCCTCTATCCGCTGTGGGCGTTTGTGATTTGAGGGGTTCATTCTCTAGTACGAGAGGACCGAGAATGACGCACCTCTGGTGTTCCGGTTGTCCCGTCAGGGGCAGCGCCGGGTAGCTATGTGCGGAAGAGATAAGCGCTGAAAGCATCTAAGCGCCAAGCTCATCCCAAGATAAGATCACAATCCGTCGCAAGACGGTGCAAGGTCCGGGTAGACCACCCGGTTGATAGGGCAGAAATGCAAGCGTAGTAATACGTTCAGTTTACTGCTACTAATGACCTTGCCGGTTTATGCAGATCTCAGTTTCTAGGCGTTTATTTCACCTCCTTACCACGTGTTCTTTGTCTGAACTTTTTCCAATTACTCCGGCTCTGCCGTGAGTTTCCCTTCCTGGTGACCACATGCCGGGGGTTCCACCCGTTCCCATCCCGAACACGGCCGTTAAGCCCCGAGCAGCCAATGGTAGTAGGACGATAGGTCCCGCGAGAGTAGGTCGTTGCCAGGTTTATGGCCCGGTTTGTCGAAAGACAGACCGGGCCTCTTTTTTGTCCGGATTCTGTTCTTCTGACTAGTTGAAGTTCTCCTCGTAACTCAATAGCTGCAAATTCGAGGTATTGTAGGGTTTGACGCAACTCGTGGCATGCCGGTACTTCAATCTGAATGGCAGGAAACATTTATGGGAGCGCATTAACTCTCCCAAGATCATGAATGAAATGCTCTAAAAGAGCTCTGATTTAGATAATCGTGCCGAATCAAATATAGAGTGCGTATGCCGTTTGCGGAATCGGTGCTCTGCTGATTTTGCGAAATTCCCCGGATGGGAAGTATAGTACAGTGAGAGTTTCTACACGAATTCGGATTGATTCACTCCCAACGCGGGACTCATAACTTCGCATGGCACAGACAATCGCCGTCTTGGATTTTGGTTCACAGCTGACGCAGGTAATCGCGCGTCGAATTCGCGAGTCCCAAGTCTACTCGAAGATTTACCACTTCGGGACACCAGCCGCAAAGCTTCGCGAGGACGGAGTTGTTGGCGTTATTCTTTCCGGCGGTCCGCAGAGCGTATATTCCAAGAGTGCACCGCACCCAGATGCGGAAATTTTCCAACTCGGTGTGCCGGTGCTGGGTATTTGTTATGGCGTGCAACTCATGGGGCACTTCCTTGGCGGTAGGGTAGAACACAGCAAGGCGCGTGAATACGGTCACGGCCATCTCACCATCAAAAAGCCCGGAAAGCTCTTCCAAGGCTTGCCAAAGAAACTGCGTATTTGGAACTCACATGGCGACAAACTGGCCAAGCTTCCACCCGGCTTCGTTGCTGTTGGCACCTCGGAAAATTCTCCGTATTCCGCAATCGAAGATGCGAAGCGCGGTTTCTATGGTATCCAGTTTCATCCTGAGGTATTCCATACCGAGCGCGGTGTGGATATTATCCGAAACTTTCTCGTGGGGGTCTGCCGTGCGAAACAGGATTGGACGACCAAAGACTTTATTGCCCACTCGGTGGCCGATATCCGTGCCAAGGTCGGCAAGGGACGCGTGCTGCTTGGTCTTTCCGGGGGTGTCGATTCCTCCGTAGCCGCTGCGCTGCTCCACAAGGCCATTGGCAGCCAACTGACTTGCGTCTTCGTTGACAACGGCCTGCTGCGTAAGGGCGAGAGGGACTACGTCCGTGAACTGTATGGCAAACACTTCAACATCGACCTCCGTGTCGTTGATGCTTCGGCCTTATTCCTCAAGCGCCTCAAGGGCGTCTCCGACCCCGAGACCAAGCGCAAGATCATTGGCCGCACATTTGTCGAAGTTTTCGAGAGAACTCTTAAGAAAATCGGCCGAACTGCCGAGTTTCTCGGACAGGGAACGTTGTATCCCGACGTCATTGAGTCGGTCTCAATCCAGGGGAACCCGGCCTCGCTGATCAAAACCCACCACAATGTTGGTGGCCTGCCTGAGCGCATGAAGCTCAAACTGGTCGAACCGCTGCGGGAACTCTTCAAGGATGAAGTCCGCCGGGTGGGCGAAGCCTTGGGCTTGCCGCGTGAGGTCGTCTGGCGCCAGCCCTTTCCGGGCCCGGGTTTGGGCGTGCGCGTCATGGGGGACATCACTAAGGATAAACTCGAGATCCTTCGCAATGCCGACGCCGTGCTACAGGAGGAAATGATGAAGTCCGGATTGTACTGGAAGGTGTGGCAGTCCTTCGCGGTTTTTCTGCCGGTGAAGACAGTGGGGGTTTTCGGCGATGAACGAACCTATGATTACGTGATCGCGCTTCGCATCGTCGAGAGCACTGATGCCATGACGGCAGACTGGGCTAAAATTCCTCACGACTTGCTCCAGAAAATTTCAAGCCGGATTACCAACGAGGTCCGTGGAGTCAGCCGAGTCGTATTGGATATAAGCTCCAAGCCGCCGGCGACTATCGAGTGGGAGTAAAATGCCGTTGCGAACTCCGGCACCGGGGCCAAGTTGTCCTGTCATAACCCCTGCATGAAAGCCGGAAACCTTTACGCATTCTTTGTCTCGGTCGTTTTGTGTGCGCTACCCGCCGCGGCTGATACCCCAGACAAGTGGATCGCAAAGGCCCGCGCCTACCTGGGCAACGAGGCCGAACTGAATGCAATAACCAGCATCCACTTCAGTGGAACCATGGAGGCTCCCGGCGATATCAAGATTCCTGCCGAAATCGTCTTTCAGAAGCCCTACCGGCAGCGCATCACCCTCCGGGGGCCCAAGGTGATTGAGGTCACGGCACTAGATGGCTACGACGCTTGGCAGAAGCGTATCAATGCGGAGAACCCGGTTCAGTGGCAGATGGTATTACTCGATGCTTTGCAAGTGAAGCGGCTTCGGGCCAACACGCTTGAGAATCTCAGCTTTTATTCCACCCGCGAGCTCAAGGACTGCACAATCCAGTTGGGTGGCGAGTTGGACGTTGATGGCGTGTCTTGTGTGAAGCTAGTATTTGCCCACGTTGGTGGCGTAACGTTTCAACGTTTTTTCGACAAATCAACCGGTCGGCTGGTCAAAACCATTACGGAAAATGGCACAGAGATACGTGAAGAAGGCGAGATGCTTACCGCAGGGGTGCGTTTCCCTCGGCGAGTGGTGAACAAGGCGCCCAACGGCAATGTGACCGCCATCAGCTTCGACAAGGTTGTCGTCAACGAGGACTTTCCCGCCGACACTTTTGCGGTTCCATCCTTGCAAGCCCGCTGAGCCAGCACGGCCCGCCTTTATTTTTTCTAAGGCCAGGCGCTGGGCGGCTAATGACTGTCCGATGACAGGGTGGGGACAATCGCTTTGCTTTGCATCAGGCCCGAATTCTGCTTTTCTCCGATACTTACCCCGCCATGCCTACCACCGCCCTCATCAAGATTGACGACAAAGAGATTTCCTACCCCGTGATCAACGGCTCAGAGGGGGAAAAGGCCATCGATGCGCGCAATCTCCGCAAGGACACCGGCTACCTCTTTTACGACCAGGGCTATGGCAACACTGGCTCTTGCGAGAGCCAGATCACCTACTTGGACGGTGATAATGGTATTTTGCGTCATCGGGGTTACCCAATTGAGCAGCTGGCCGAGCAGTCGGAATTTGTAGAGACCGCCTATCTCGTCATCTATGGCGAACTGCCTTCGCCCGAGCAGCGCAAGCGCTTCGGCACGATGCTGCGCGAGAACGCAGCCATCGACACCCAGATGATGCGGATATTCGATGGCTTCCCGCGCGGAGCCCCGCCGATGGGCATGCTCACGTCCATCGTGAGTTCGCTCGCCGCCTACTACCCGCACCTCGCGACCAATAATTTTGAGAAGGATCTCGCGAACTTCGATCTGACTGCCGCCATGGCGATATCGAAGATCCGCACGATCGTCGCCGGCATCTACCGTTATCGCCATGGCTTGCCCTTCAATTATCCGAAGGATGTGCCATTCTGCGACAATTTCCTGCACCTGATGTTCTCGGAGCCTTACAAGGAGTATGCCGCGATTCCGGAGGTTACTCGCGCGCTGAACCTCATTCTCCTGCTCCACGCCGACCACGAACAAAACTGCAGCACTTCGACCGTTCGCATGGTCGGCTCAAGCGGTGCGAATCTCTTTACGTCGCTGGCCGCGGGTATTTGTGCGCTTTCCGGCCCTCTGCATGGCGGCGCCAACACCGCGGTGATGCAGATGTTGCAGGCGATCCACGACGAAGGAGACGACGGCACCCGCTTTATTGCGGCAGCCAAGTCCGGCTCCAAAGCCAATCGCCTGATGGGCTTTGGCCATGCGGTTTATCGCAACTATGATCCCCGCGCCCGCATCATCGGGCATGCTTGCGATGTGGTGCTCAACAAGCTTGGCAAGACCGACCCGCTCTTGGACATCGCCAAGCGCCTTGAGCACTCCGCGTTGAATGACGAGTACTTCCTGTCCCGGAAGCTATATCCCAACGTCGATTTCTACTCGGGCATCATTATGCGGGCGCTCGGCATCCCCACGGAGCTCTTCACGACGATGTTCGCCATCGGTCGTTCTCCTGGCTGGATCGCCAACTGGAAAGAAGTCGCATCCAACCCGAAGGGCCGCATCTACCGTCCCCGTCAGGTTTATGTCGGACCGGTCAAGCGGGATTACGTGCCGATTGGCAAGCGTGGCTGAGCTTCAACAACGGGGCGGGATATATAATCCCGCCCTATTTCTTTTCCGGTGGCGGCTGCTGGTGCAGAATCTCGTCTAGCGTTAGCCCGCTGAGGGATTCCAGTCCCTTGATCAGTCGCCAGAGCGCATAAATCATGATCACCATGCTCGGCACCATGATCACGATGTAGCTTAGCCAGGTCAGTCGTCCGAGTTGCGCGTTGAATTCGGCGGTCTCCGGCATTGCGGTGATGATGATGCGGGCGAGCACAAAGTTCAGCACCGCGCTCAGGGCGAACGAGCCAGCGAGCAGCCACGAGGAAGTTTTGAGGAGACTAAGGAAAGCCGGACGTTGGTTGCGCTCATCCAGAGCAGCCTCGACCCGCGGCACGTTAATCACCTGATCGTTGAACATCATCGTGCGCACCAGCGGACGTTTCGTCCACTGCGAGACCAGCACGGTCAGGCCGATGAGCGTGGGCACCACCGCTTCTTTCACTGCGAACCAGAAAGGTTCAAGTTTCAACAGTCCCAATCCACCCGTGGCCAACGTGCTCGTAAATCCGAGTGCCGACAGGAAGTTGAAAGTCCGGCGTCGCACCAGGTCGTAGGCGCCATAGGCCAGCGGAAATGCGAGGGCGGTGATCAGCGCGTTCCGCGCCCCCAGCTGTTCGGTGAGCTTGGAGAGGATGATCGCCGGTGCCGCAACGTTGCAGGCGAGGTTCAGCAGCAGGTTTTCTTTCGGCGGCGGTGTGGCGGCGGAGGCGGTCATTTCGCTTTTGCCAAGCAGAAGTGCCTCGGCCTTAATGGTCAACCTTCCCCTCATGATTCTCCTCGGCGTCAACATCGACCATGCCGCAACCCTCCGCCAGGCTCGCTATCGGCAGGTGCAGGCCGGTTTTGGCGGATTGATTGAGCCCGATCCGGTCGCGCTTGCCGGACTCTGTGAAAAAGCCGGGGCCGACGGCATCACAGTGCACCTGCGGGAGGACCGTCGCCACATCCAGGATGAGGACGTTAGCCTTCTGGCGGCTTCCAAATCGACGCGGCTCAATCTCGAGATGGCCTGCACCTCGGCCATGACGGAACTAGCCCTTAAATTGCGACCTCACTCCGTGTGCCTCGTGCCCGAGAGCCGCGAGGAGATTACCACCGAAGGTGGGCTCGACGTGGTGAAACACCGCGAAAAGGTCGCGCGCGTGACCGATGCCATGAACGCGGCCGGCATCAAGACCAGTCTCTTTATCGATCCTGATCCCGAGCAAATCGAGATGTCGGCTAAACTGAAAGCGCCGTGGATCGAGCTGCATACCGGCGCCTACGCCAACGCCTACCACAACCCGGAACGCGCACGTGAGTTTGCCCGCTTGATGGCCGGTGCAATTATGGGCCACCAACTGGGGCTCGTGGTCAATGCCGGTCACGGCATCAACTACGTCAACATCACCGAAGTGCGCACGATTCCACATCTGCACGAGCTCAACATCGGCCACAGTATCATCAGCCGTGCCCTGTTCACCGGTATCGACGAAGCGGTGCGCACGATGAAGGCCCTCATGAATCCATGAGCCTCACCCTTCCTCCGGGCGGTATTCTCATCGGACTCGGCTGCGATCTCATCGAGACCGATCGGATCAGGACCGTGCTGGAAAAACACGGCGAGCGCTTCCTCAAGCGTGTTTTTACCGACGAGGAGCGCGCCTACTGCGACTCGCTCAAACACCCGCACAAGCACTATGCCGCGCGCTGGGCGGCGAAGGAGGCCGTGTCCAAGTGTTTCACCACCGGCATCGGGGAACATCTCGAATGGACCTCCGTCTCGGTTTACCACGGTTCACGCCATGAACCGCTGGCCCGACTCGATGCCAAGGCCCAGGTGCTGCTCACCCAGGTCGGGGCGACGCATGTGATGCTGACGCTTTCTCACACCGAGAGCCATGCCATGGCGGTCGCAGCCTTGGTGAAGCATTAAGGAGCACCCGTGGATCGCGTGCCTTCCCACCCGGTCCTCAGTTGTGCCGAGGCGAAGGCCTGGGAAAAGAACCTGTTGCCCGACGAGACCGCCGAGTGGGCCGCCATGCAGCGTGCCGGCGTGGCCTTGGCCGAGGCGGTGGCTGGGGATTATCGTGAGATCGGCGGTATGCCCGAAGACGCCCGTTTGCTGGTTCTGGCGGGCAAGGGACACAATGGCGGCGATGCGCTTTTGGCGGCGCGGGCGCTCTTGTCGGACCGACCCGAGGCGCGCGCCGTCGTGGTGTTGTGTTTTGGTGATAAAGCCCTGCGTCCGCTGGCCGGCCGCTCCTTGGATTGGGTGCGGTGCGATGCCGCCGGCCGGGTGGAGATGATGCCGGCGGAACAGGCACTGGCACCGGAGCAGCGCTACGCGCTTTGTCTCGATGGAATTTACGGTTTTCAGTTCCGTGCGCCGATGGATGCCGCGAGCCGGGCATTACTCACCGCCGTGAACGAGCACCGTGGCATCCGGCTCAGAGCCGCCGTGGACCTTCCTAGCGGCGTCGCGGAGACAAACGCAGATACGATCTTCCGGGCCGATTTCACCTACGCCACCGGAATCGTGAAGCAGCCGGTTTTTTCCGCGCAAGCCACCACCAGCGTCGGACGACTGCGGTATCTCGATCTGGGATTTTTCGCGCTCGGTGAACCGGGTGGAACCAAGGAGCGAGTGCTCACGAAGGCTGGTTTGGGGCCGCTGGGTGTGCTGCGGCCAGCGCAATCCGACAAACGCACCTTCGGGCATCTGCTGGTCGTTGGCGGCTCGCGTAGCTATCCCGGGGCCGTGGTGCTGTCGGTGCGGGCGGCCTTGCGCAGCGGTGTCGGCTTGGTGACGGCATATGTGCCTGAGCGCCTTGCGCCCGAGTATGCGGCCCGGCATCCAGAGGCGATGTGGGTGGGGTGTCCCGAGACTACTGCTGGCAGCATGGCCGCTGGGACAGTGGCTTTGATCCGCGAGCGGTTGTCCCGTGCAACCGCCCTGCTCGTCGGTCCGGGACTGGGCGCGGAAAGCGAAACCATCGGCTGGGTGGCGAATCTTGCAGCCGACTCCTCGGTGCCGCTGGTACTCGACGCGGATGCGCTGCGCGCCGAGGTGGTGGCGGGAATCAGAAACCAGGCCTTTGTCTGCACTCCGCATGCGGGGGAGTTCCAACGGATAGGCCCGCGGCTATTCGCGGATGAAAAGTTCACCGCGCCCCGTGGCGTGCTGGTGCTCAAGGGGCCCATGACCCGGATCACGGACGGTAACACGATCTATCACAGTCCATTCGGCGGGCCGGTGCTGGCGCGCGGAGGGAGCGGGGACATTCTGGCGGGATTGATCGGCGGCTTGCTGGCGCAAGCTCCCGGAGATCCGTTGCTGGCGGCCTGCCGGGGCACGGTTTGGCATGGACGCGCGGCCGATTTGTTGGCTCGCACCCGGGGGCAGGTGGCCGTAGAGCTTTCGGAAATCCTCGAGCAGCTCGGGCCGGCGCTCATTTCCTGACATGCCAGACACCCCCTCCGAGCGACAGGCGTTCATGGTGCTGAACGACCTGCCCAACATCGGCCCCATCACGCTCAACCGCTTGCTCACCGAGTTCGGCGGCGACCCCTGCGCAATTCTCGGTTCAGACAAACGCCGGCTCGAATCCGTGCGTGGTGTCGGTCCCGAGACCAGCGCGTCGCTGCAGAACTGGCGCACACATTTCGATCTGCCGCGGGAGGAGGAACGACTCGCGCAGGCCGGTGCGGTTTTCATCACCACGCGAGATGTAGGCTACCCGAGGATGCTGAAGGAAATCCATGATCCGCCCATCGGTCTCTACCGCAAGGGCGGTTACCTGTTCGAGCAGCCGTGCGTCGCCATCGTGGGCAGCCGGCGCACGACGCTCTACGGCCAGTCCGTGGCGAAGAAACTCGGCGCCGAGTTGGCGCGCCTTGGCTTCTGCGTGGTGAGCGGCCTCGCCCGGGGTATAGATACCGCAGCACACGAAGGGGCGCTGTCGGTCGGCGGAAAGACGGCGGCGGTGCTAGGCACCGGCATCGACATCATCTACCCGTCGGAGAATCTCGGACTATACCGAAAGATCGCCGAGACCGGGGCGATCCTTACGGAGTTTCCGTTCGGACGAAAGGCCGACAAGCAGTCCTTCGCCATGCGCAATCGCATCGTCTCCGGCATCAGCGAGGCGATCGTGGTGGTGGAGAGCGACGTTTCCGGCGGTGCCATGATCACCGCCCGGTTTGCGGGTGAGCAGGGGCGGCTGATCTTTGCCGTGCCCGGCCGCATTGACCAGGCAACCAGCCACGGCTGCCACCAACTCATCCGCGATGGCGCGACGCTGCTCACGGGCGTGGATGACATCCTGTCGGAGTTGAATTACCTCGACGGGTTGCGCCCGCAGCCCGTACGGGAGGAAGGCAAGCCTAGCATGCTGGAAAAGCTAATGCCGCAGCTCGACGAGAAGGAACGCCGCGTGCTGGATGCATTCTGCGGAGGTGCGATTCTCGGTATAGACTCCTTGTCCGTAGCAACAGCACTGCCGGCATCGGAGCTGTCGTCTGCCTTGATGATGCTGGAGCTGAAGAAGCTCGTGCAGAAGCGGGCCGACGGCTCCTTTGAGGCACGGAACTCGTGACGCGGTCATAAAAAAGCTCCCGCGATAATGCGCGGGAGCATGCGAACAACAGACTGGATTTGGGTTCAGGTGCCGCCGTTGCGGATGCGGTCGGCTTCGGCCTTGGCGGCGGCTTCGCGCGCGCGGAACTCCTCAAGCTGCTTGGCTTTCTTGAGGGCAGCGGCCTCCTCGGCCTTCAGGCGGGCAACCTCGGCCTCGGCGGCTTCGGCACGCTGGCGGGCGGCGAGAATTTCCTGATCTTCCACCGCCTTGCCCTGCGCGATCATGCGTTGGCGTTGGGCGTCTTCCTGGGCGCGCTCCTTGGCTAGGGCCTCCTCGGCGATGCGGCGCTCGTATTGAATCTCCGAGATGCGTCGGTCCTGGCGGTTGCCCGCCACGCCGCCGATGATGGCCCCGGTGGCTGCACCGGCGGCCATGCCTTTTTCGGAGTCGCCGGACTGGTGGCCGATAATGCCGCCGATGATGGCTCCGGCGACTGCTCCGCCGATGGCACCGCGCTCGGTGTTCGAACCGTCCGTGGTGCAACCGGAATTGAAGAACGTGCTGAGCAGCAAGGTCGAGCCAGCGGCTGCAGCGGTAAAGTGACGATAGGTGTTCATAGGTATCAAGGTCTGGATTCCAGACCCGCACTAGACGCCCGATGTTCCCGCCGGTTTCAACCCTCTTGGTCAACCCGGAGGCCAGGCAAGGGGCCGCTGGCCAAGCAGATGGACATGGAGATGCGGCACGGATTCGCCGCCATCGCGTCCGTTGTTGATGACGAGGCGGTAACCGGTCTCGGCGACGCCCAGCTTCTTGGCCAGTGCGGCGGCGGTGAGAAGCAGGTGGCCGAGTGTCGCCTGGTCGGCGGCAGTCGCTTCGTTCACACGGGGAATCAATTTCTTTGGAATCACCAGCACATGCACGGGGGCTTGCGGACTGATATCGTGGATGGCGATGCAGAGGTCGTCCTCGTGTGCGAGTTTCGCGGGGATCTCGCGGTCGATGATTTTCTGGAAGATCGATTTGCTCACAGGAAGAGCAGATTCAGGTTCGCGCTGCGGCGGGTGCGGGCGGCGGCAAGGTTGCGGATCAGGGCGAGCGAATCGTCGTAATCGCGCTGGCGCCGGTCGGTCCAGCGGCGGTCGGGCGGGCAATGGGCGGAGCGCAGATTCGTGACAAGCAGCGTGGATTCCGGAAAAACGGCGAGCTGCTTGAGTCCCTGCATCAGGCCGGCGCGGGCGAAGAGCGGCTCGGCGGCTGTGTCGTCGGCGCCGGCGTCCCAATGGAAAAAACCATGCATGGTGCGCGCGGCGCAGAGTTTCTCCAGCAGGCGGGCGGCGGCGGCAATGAAGGCCGGATCGTTCGGCGTTCGCTGCTCGGCCTCGCCGAGCGAGGAGCTGATGGCGTCGTCGATCTGTTGCGCCAGATAAAGGTCGTGCCCGGTGAGCGGGGCGAAAAGGGCGTTGAGGAAGTGCAGCCGGCGCAGTTGCGGGGAGCGCGTCATTTCTTGGGCTTCGGTGTAACGCCGGACGCGCCGGGCGCAAGACTGCTGATTTCGTGGACGAACTCCGACACGTCGCGGAATTCCTTATACACCGAGGCGAAGCGGACATAGGCGACCTGGTCCATCTTGCGGAGACGCTGCATGACATGTTCGCCAATGGCCTGGGTCGGCACCTGGCTGTCGTAGCGCGCCTCGACGGCATCGATCACGTCCTCGACCAGCATGGTGATCTGCTCGTTGTCGATCGGGCGTTTGTGGCAGGCGGCGCGGATGGCACCGATGAGTTTTTCGCGGAGGAAGGGTTCCTGCCGGCCGTCGCGCTTGACGACGACGAGGGTGTCGCGGACGAACTCCTCGTTGGTTGTGAAGCGATGGCCGCATTCCAGGCATTCGCGGCGGCGGCGGATGGAATTGCCGTCGCGGGCGATGCGGGAGTCGATCACCTTGTCTTCAATGGAGGTGCACTTGGGGCAGCGCATGGGTTCAGTTCAGGGCGAGGAAGTTTTTGAGAATCTGCATGCCTCCTTCGGTGGCGATGGATTCGGGGTGAAATTGGACACCGTGGACCGAGAATTGTTTATGCTGCAGGCCCATGATCACACCATCGGCGGTTTCGGCCGTGATTTCGAGGCATTCCGGCAGCGTGGACCGCTCGACAATCAGCGAGTGGTAACGGGTGGCCGTGAAGGGGGAGGGCAGGCCTTTGAAAACGCCCCGTCCGCCGTGTTGAATGGGCGAGAGCTTGCCGTGCATTTGCATCGGCGCGCGAATGACTTTCCCACCGAAAAGTTGGCCGATGGACTGGTGGCCGAGACACACGCCAAGCACCGGCCTCTTGCCGGCAAAAGTCTTTATGATGTCGAGACTTGCACCGGCTTCGGACGGCGAGCAGGGCCCGGGCGAAATCAGCACGCGGTCCGGGTTGAGGCGCTCAGCGTCGGCGGGCGTGAGCTCGTCGTTACGGAAGACCCGCATGTTTACGCCCAACTGCCCAAAATATTGGACCAAGTTGAACGTGAAGGAATCGTAGTTGTCGATGACTAGCAGCACTTTTTGTAAACCTACCCAGCCATTGACAGAGGGTCAAGTCTGCCGACAGCGTGAGCCTTCAAAATGCCCAGCCACTTTCAGTTGTTGAAGACCGACACAGCCACCGCCGCCCGCCGCGGCCGGTTGCAGACTTTGCACGGGGTGATCGAGACGCCGATCTTCATGCCCGTCGGCACCCAAGGCACGGTCAAAGCGGTCACACCCGTTCAGCTGCGGGAGGTCGGCGCTCAGATCATTCTTGGCAACACCTACCACCTCAACCTGCGCCCGGGCTCCGAGCTCGTGCGCGACATGGGCGGCTTGCACAAGTTCATGGGCTGGGACGGTCCGATCCTCACCGACAGTGGCGGCTTCCAAGTCTTCAGTCTTTCAAAGCTGCGTAACATCCAGGACGACGGCATCGCGTTTCAATCGCACCTTGACGGTGCGAAACTGTTCCTGGGGCCCCGCGAGGTCATGACCATCCAGGCTAATCTTGGCTCCGACATCGCCATGGTGATCGACGAGTGTCCACCGTGGCCTTGCACACGGGACGAATGCCGTGCGGCCGTGGATCGCAGCTACCGCTGGGCCAAACTCTGCAAGCAGATCGCCACGGACAACGGGTTTCTCGCGGGTGGGCATCACGTCTTCGCCATCGCGCAGGGTTCGACCTACGATGACCTGCGCCGTGAGGCGGCCGAGTCGCTGGCGGAGTTGGATTTTCCCGGCTACGCTGTCGGCGGCGTGAGCGTGGGTGAACCCGAGCCCGAGATGCTCAAGCAGGTGGCCGCGACCACCCCTTTCATGCCGGCGGGCAAACCCCGCTACACCATGGGCCTTGGCACACCATCGCAGATCTTGAAGATGATCGGGTTGGGCGTGGATATGTTCGATTGCGTGCACCCGACGCGCGTCTCGCGCAACGGCGCGGCCTTCACGCCTGATGGCATGATCAATCTGCGCAACGAGCGCTACCGCGCTGATTCAAGCCCACTGGTCGAAGGACTGGACAACTACACCTGCCGCCAGTTCAGCCGCGCCTACCTGCGTCATCTCGTGATGGCCAACGAGATCCTAGCGAGCACGTTGCTTACCATCCACAACCTGCATTTCTACCTCGATCTTGTCGCGCAAGCCCGCGCCCGCATTGAGGCCGGCGACTTCGCCGCCTGGAGCAAGGCGTGGATCTCGCGCTACGAGGCGGGCGAGGCGTCCGGCTGATGCGGACTCGCCAAAGCGCCCTCCGGCCATATCGTCCCAGCACCTCTCCATGCGTATCCTCGTCACCGGCGGAGCCGGCTTCCTTGGTTCTCATCTCTGCGACCGTCTGCTGAAGGACGGCCATGAGGTCATCTGCCTCGACAACTTCTTCACCGGGGCGAAGGCCAACATCGCCCATCTGCTCGGGCGCCCTGACTTCGAACTGGTGCGCCACGATGTGATCGATCCCTTCAAATACGAGGTGGACCAGATCTACAACCTCGCCTGCCCGGCCTCGCCGCCGCACTACCAATACAACCCCATCAAAACCACGAAGACCTCGGTCATGGGGGCGATCAACTGTCTCGGCCTCGCCAAGCGCGTGCGGGCGCGCGTTTTTCAGGCGAGCACTTCGGAGGTCTATGGTGATCCCTCGGTTCACCCGCAGCCTGAGAGCTACTGGGGCAACGTGAATCCCATCGGCCGCCGCTCCTGCTACGACGAGGGCAAGCGCGTAGCGGAGACTCTCTTCTTCGACTACCACCGCGAGAACAAGGTGGATATCCGCATCGTCCGCATCTTCAACACCTACGGTCCGCGCATGCATCCGAACGACGGCCGCGTCGTCTCGAATTTCATCGTGCAGGCGCTCAAGGGCGAAAACCTAACCATTTACGGAGACGGCAAACAGACGCGTTCCTTCTGCTACGTGGACGATCTGATCGAGGGGTTTATCCGCCTGATGAACCAGAACGAGACCGTCGGTCCGGTGAACATCGGCAATCCCGGCGAGTTCACGATGCTCGAGCTTGCGCAGAACGTGCTGAAGCTCACGAAGAGCAAATCGAAGATCGTGCATAAGCCGCTGCCGACCGACGATCCGAAGCAGCGCCAGCCCGATATCACGCTCGCCCGGAAGTACCTCAAATGGGAGCCCAAGGTCCCGCTCGCCGAAGGTCTCAGGAAGACCATCGCCTACTTCAAGACTAAGGTTTAAGGGCCGTTCACTGGCATATCGGCTGCTGAGGTGAACCATGGTCTCATCCCGCTGGTTCCTCCTGCTTCTTTTTTCTGTCACCGTGCAGCGCGCCGCCGAACTCATTCGCCCGAAAGTCATCGTCGTTTCGACCTTTGAGATCGGATTGGACTCAGGCGACAAGCCCGGCGAGTTTCAATTCTGGGTCGAGCGCGAGAAGCTCGACAAGTCGCTCATCGTGCCGGGACTCGATGCGCCGGTGCGCTACAACGAGCGGGGTGTTTTCGGCGTGGTCTCCGGCACCACGGTGCGTGCCGGCCTGCAGATCCTGGCGCTGGGGCTCGATCCCCGCTTCGACCTTTCGCAAACCTACTGGCTCGTTAATGGCATCGCGGGCGTGAGCCCGCATGTCGCCACCGAGGGCAGCGCGGCCTGGGCGCGGCATGTGATCGACGGTGACATCGCCTACGAAATCGACAGCCGCGAAGCACCGGCCGACTGGCCGTACGGTATTATGGCGCTCGGCAACAAGACGCCGCTCAAGACTCCAGTGATCCCCGACTGGGCGCCGAAACCCATGGCGTGGAAACTAAACCCAGACCTCGTCGAATGGGCTTACGAACTCACGAAGAATGTCGAGTTGCACGACACGCCCGAAGCCAAGGCGCACCGCGCGCTCTACAAAGGCTTCCCGGCGGCGCTCGCCCCTCCGTCGGTTGTCTATGGCGACAGCTTTGGCTCCTGCCGTTACTGGCATGGTGCGCGGATGCAGCAGTGGGCTGACGACTGGACCAAGCTTTACACGAGTGGTGCGGGTGTCTGTGCGATGAGCAACATGGAGGACCACGGCATTGCCAACGCGCTGCAGCGGCTGGGTGCGCTCAAGAAGGTGGATTTTCAACGCGTGCTCTTCCTGCGCACCGGCTCTAATTTCTCCATGCCCCCAGCCGGTCAGACCGCGGCCGAGAGCATGGTCGAGGAATACCAAGGCATGATCCCCGCGCTCGAAGCGGCGTGGCGCACCGGCAGTCCCGTGGTGCACGCGCTCGTGGACGGTTGGGAGCGCTTCGCGACCGAACTGCCGGCCAAGAACCGCTAAGTTACCCGGCCGTTGCGGTGGCCGGAGCGGCGGACGGCGTCGGCTCGGATTCTTCCAAGCGCGAGACGAGCACGTCCACCAAGAGCTCGCGCTTGGCCGTGCCGCGGTAAGTGCCCTTCAACGGAGAAACGTCGGCGAAGTCCCGGCCATTCGCGACCTTCACGTAGTGAACGTCGGCCGCGCGATTGTTGGTGGGGTCGAGCCCGCACCAGCCGTGGCCGAGCACGTAGACCTCAACCCAAGCGTGGCTCGCCTGAGCGCCCTTGAGCTGGTCGGCGGGGCCGTTGTAAAGGTAACCGCTGACGTAGCGCGCCGGGATCTTCAATGCGCGGCAGAGGCCGAGCATGACGTGGGCAAAGTCCTGACAAACGCCGGCGCGAGTCTTGAGCACGTCGCGCATGTGCGTGTGCGCGTGGGTGGCGCCGCTCTGGTAGTGAAACTCGCGGTGGACATACGCCATGATCGCGCGGGCGGCCTGCCACATGTCCGTCTGGCCCTCGGTGGCGTCGATGGCGAGCCGCCAGAGTTCGGCGGAAACCTCGACGTAAGTGCTCGACTGGAGGAAGTCGTAGCAGCGGTCGAGTCGCGCGCATTCCGGCAAGCGGCTCATCGGTGCGGGGGTGAGCTCCGGGGGTAGCGCGGGTTTTTCGCCGGTGGTGACGACGGAGTTGGCCTCGACCGTCAGCTCGTTGTGCGGCTGGTTGATCTCGAAGAGGTGGACGCAGTTCAGGTTGAAATCGAGGTAGTGCGACAGGCGCGTCGTGGGCAGCACCTTGAGCACGAAACTGTGGCAGATCTGTGCGCCAGCGCTCGTGGGCTGGAGCCGGGCTTCGTTGAAGCTTTCGTGGACGTTAGCCCCGTATTTGAAGCGGGTGCGGTGGAGGACGTGCAGTTTCATGCGTCGGTGTCGGCGCGAAAAGGGCGGATAGGACCGGGCGGGCTGCCTCAAGGCAAGCTCGCAACCGATGTCCCCGCCTGCTGCTGCTGCTCCTCCTGCTGGCGGAGCTCGTTCTCGTCGGGGGTTTGGAAGGGCTGGAAAATGTAGGCTTGGAAGAGGGCCTCGCCGATGGCGTTCAGCTTGCCCTGCAGGACGTCGATGTAGCTGTGCAGGCCGACCTCGAAGAGGTCGTCCGCAGTGCTGAACTGCAATTCGGCGAGCAGCCGGCCGGCAAGCTTCTCGGCGTTGTTGCAGAAGCGGCCCTCATGGACGCCGGAAATGCGGCGGAGCGCGGTGTTGAGGTGGCGCACGGAGAAGCGCACGGAACGGGGGAAGTCGTCGGAGAGGAGGAGGAACTCGGCCACGAGGGCGGGCTGGACCTCGGCCCCATGGAGCGCCTTGTAGGCGTCCCATGCGCTGCAGGAGCGGAGCACGGCGGACCAGCCGAGGGCGTCGGTCTGGCTGGCGGCACCCGGCGCGCCCCGGGCGGGGAGAGAAGCGTGGCGCACGTCGAGGATGCGCGAGGTTTTGTCGGCCCGCTCGAGGTAGCGGCCGGCCTGGATGAAGAACCAGCCTTCGTTGCGCACGATGGTGGCGTCGGTGAGTCCCTGCAGCAGGAGCGAGGTGTTGCGGACCGTGTGGAAGAAGTCGGAGGGGCTGTCGCGCCAGTCCTTCTTGGCACGGGGCGAATTCAGGTAGAGGTAGATGCGGTTGATCTCCTCCCAGAGCTCGACGGCGATCTGGTCGCGGACCATGCGGGCGTTTTCGCGGGCCTGCCCGATGGAAGAATAGATCGAGTTGTAGTTGTTGGGGCTGAAAACAAGGAAGTCGGTGACGGTCTTGCCCGTGGCCTTGGGATACTGGCTGTGGAAGAGCTCGTCGTCACCTGAACTCTGGACGATGGGCATCCAGTGGGCCTTCAGGGCCTCGTCGTCCAGGCTGCGGAAGTCGAGCAGGAGCTGGAGATTCACGTCCACGAGGCGTGCAGTGTTTTCAGCGCGCTCGATGTAGCGGCTCATCCAGTAGAGGGAATTGGCGACGCGGGAGAGCATGATCGGGGAGGGTTATTCGTTGCCGTAGAGGACCCAGGTTTCCTTGCTGCCGCCGCCCTGCGAGGAGTTGACGACGAGCGAGCCCTTGCGGAGGGCGACGCGGGTGAGGCCGCCGGGGATGATGGAGGTTTTTTCTCCGTAGAGAATGAAGGGGCGGAGATCGATGTGGCGTCCGGCGAAGCCCTCGTCGCCGCAGAACGTGGGATGGCGGGAGAGCGAGATCATCGGCTGGCCGATATAGTTGCGCGGGTCGGCGAGGATGCGTTTACGGAAGTCGTCGCGCTCGGCCTTGGTGGCGTGCGGGCCCATGAGCATGCCGTAGCCGCCGGCCTCGTTGGCGGCCTTGACCACGAGCTTGTCCAGATTTTCGACCATGTATTTCAGGTCGGCGTCCTCACTGGCGAGGTAGGTCTGCACGTTCGGCAAGATGGGATCTTGGTCGAGGTAGTATTTGATGATCCGGGGAACGAAGTAATACATCACCTTGTCGTCGGCGACGCCGGTACCAATGGAGTTGGCGAGGGAGACCTTGCCGGCGCGGTAGGCGTTGACGAGGCCGGGGACGCCGAGGGCGGAGTCGCGGCGGAAGACAGTGGGGTCGAGGAAGTCGTCGTCGATACGGCGGTAGATCACATGCACCGGCTTCAGGCCCTTGGTCGTGCGCATGAAAACGTGCTGGTCGCGCACCACGAGGTCGCGGCCCTCCACAATTTCGATGCCCATCTGGCGGGCGAGGTAGGTGTGTTCGAAGTAGGCGGAATTGTAAGGCCCGGGCGTCAACAGCGCGACCGTGGGCTCAGCCACGCCGGTGGGCGCGGTGTGTTGGAGGACTTTGAGGAGTTCCTGCGCGTAGTTTTCAACCGGGCGAACGCCGCCAGCCTCGAAGATCTCGGGGAAGGTGCGTTTGAGCGCGCGGCGGTTTTCCAACACGTAGCTGACACCGGAAGGGCAGCGGGCGTTGTCCTCGAGCACGAGGTATTGGCCCTTGTCGTCGCGGATGATGTCCGTGCCGCAGATGTGGATGTAGATGTCACGCGGCACCTGCACATTCATGAACTCGCGGCGGAAATGTTTTGCCGACATCACGTAGTGGGCGGGAATGGTGCCGTCCTTGATGATGTTCTGCTCGTGGTAGATGTCGTGGAGGAAGAGGTTGAGTGCCGTGATGCGCTGCACGAGGCCGGCCTCAAGGTGTTCCCACTCCTTGGCGGGAATGATGCGTGGCACGAGGTCGAAAGGGAAGATGCGCTCCGTGCCCTGCGAATCGCCATAGACGTTGAAGGTCACGCCCTGCCGCAGGAACGCAAGATCCACGGCACTGCGCTTGGCCTCGAACTCCTCCGGGCTGACCTTGGCGAAGTGCTCGAGGAAATGGCGGTAGTGGGGGCGGACCTGGCCGTCGGCCTGCAGCATTTCGTCAAAGAAGTTGCCGACGTCGTATTTTCGGAAGGGCTCGGGCAGTTCGGCCAACGGAGAAGAAGCGGGCTTACGGGAGGACATGGAGGGTATGACCGAAAATAGCAGGCTCCATGCAAACCATGAAGAAATTTCTCGCATCCACTGGTTTTCAACGATTTGTGCGCGTCTGCCCGGTGGATTTGCCATTTGCCAAGCCTAGCCCGGACGCTTTCATTCGTCCCTTCCCATGCTCAGTTTTATTCTCAAGAAATTCGCCGGCAGGCATCACCGCAAGTACATCGACAAGTGCCGGCCCATCGTCGCCCGCATCAACGAGTTTGAGCTGCAATACCAGAATCTGACCGAGGAGCAGCTGCGCGCCAAGACCGACGAGTTCCGTGCGCGCCTCAAGCAGGGTGAATCCCTCGACCAGATTCTGCCCGAGGCCTTTGCCGCGGTGAAAAACGCCGCCCGCCGCCTGTGCGGTCGTCCGGTGATCGTGTGCGACCACGAACTGAAATGGGACATGGTCCACTTCGACGTCCAGCTCATCGGCGGTATCACCCTGCACGAGGGCCGTATCGCCGAGATGGCGACCGGCGAGGGCAAGACCCTCGTCGCCACGCTGCCGCTCTACCTGAACGCCCTAACCGGCAAGAATGCCCAGCTCGTCACGGTCAACGACTACCTGGCCCGCCGCGACTCCGAGTGGATGGGCTACCTCTACAATTTCCTCGGCCTCACCGTCGGCTGCATCCAGCAGCAGATGCACTCCGAGCAGCGTCGCGAGATGTATGCCCGCGACATCACCTATGGCACCGCCTCGGAGTTCGGCTTCGACTACCTGCGCGACAACGGCATGGCCACGCGCAAGGAGAACCAGGTACAGCGCGACCATTTCTACTGCATCGTGGACGAGATTGACTCGATCCTCGTGGACGAGGCGCGCACGCCGCTGATCATCTCCGGCCCGGCGCCCATCGAGCGGGAGCAACCCTTCACCCGCCTCAAGCCCGGAGTCGAACGCCTCGTCGCCGACCAGCTCCGGCTTATCAACCGGCTGGTCAAGGAAGCCAGCGATCTGCTTGAGAAGAAGGATGCCACCGCCGAGGACAAGCAGGCCGCCGCCCTCAAGATGCTCCAGGTGAAGCTGGGCATGCCCAAGAACAAGCAGCTCCTCCGCCTCCAGGAGAATCCCGACTGGCGCAAGCTCCTCGACAAGACCGACGTCGAGATGCACTCCGACTTCAACAAGGACGAGCTCTACAAATACAAGGAGGAGCTGTTCTTCAGCATCGACGAGAAAAACCATCAGGCCGACCTGACCGAGCTGGGGCGCAAGAAGCTCCGTCCCGATGATCCCGACGCCTTCGTGTTGCCGGATCTGGCCACGCTCTTCATCGAAATCGAAAAGGACGCCGGCAAGACCCCCGAGGAGAAGGAGCAGGCCAAGCGTGACGCCCAGTCGCGCTACGAGGTCGTCTCCGAGGACATTCACGCCCTCTCCCAGCTGCTCCGTGCCTACTCGATCTACGAGCGCGACGTCGAATACGTCGTGCAGGAAGGCAAGGTCGTCATCGTGGACGAGAACACCGGCCGCATCATGGCCGGCCGCCGCTGGTCCGACGGCCTGCACCAGGCGGTCGAGGCCAAGGAAAACGTCACCATCGAGCGCGAGACCCGCACCTACGCCACGGTCACGATCCAGAACTACTTCCGCATGTATGAAAAGCTGGCGGGCATGACCGGCACCGCCGAGACCGAGGCCACGGAGTTCAACGAGATCTACCGCCTCGCCGTCACGCAGATCCCGACCAACAAGCCCTGCATCCGCATCGACCAGAACGACTCGATCTTCAAGACCCGCCGCGACAAATACAACGCGGTCGTGAAGCAGATCCAGGAGGCCAACCAGCGCGGCCAGCCGGTGCTGGTCGGCACCGTGACGGTCGAGCAGTCCGAGGTGCTCAGCCGCATGCTCAAGCGGGCCGGCGTCATCCACACCGTGCTCAACGCCAAGTTCCACCAGCAGGAGGCCGAGATTGTCTCCCGCGCCGGCCAGCGCGGCTCCGTGACCATCGCCACCAACATGGCGGGTCGCGGCACGGACATCAAACTCGGCGAGGGTGTGCGCGAACTCGGCGGCCTCTTCGTTGTCGGCACCGAGCGCCATGAATCCCGCCGCATCGACCGCCAGCTGCGCGGCCGCTGCTCGCGTCAGGGCGACCCGGGCCAGACCAAGTTCTTCCTGTCCCTGGAGGACGACCTCATGCGCCTCTTCCTCCAGGGCAACCTGGCGTCCAAGATCATGGAAGGTTCGATGAAGGAGGGCGAGGAGCTGGAGCACAAATGGCTCAATTACTCGATCGAGTCGGCCCAGAAGAAGGTCGAGCAGCAGAACTTCGCCATCCGCAAGCGCCTCTTGCAATACGACGACGTGCTGAACAAGCAGCGCGAGGTCATCTACGGCATCCGCAACGGTGCACTGCACAGCGAGCGGCCCAAGGACATCATCTTCGAGATGATCGAGGAAGAGATCGCGAACCGCCTCGAGACCGCCAATTACAACGGCAAGGGCGCCGCCTCTTCCGACCTCGAGGCCCTCGTTGGCTGGCTGAACTCCCACTTCCCGATCAGCGCCAAGGTCGAGGAACTCAAGGGCGACGCCGAATCGCTCCTCAAGGCGATCGTCGAGCGCATCCGTGGGGCTTACGCCCTCAAGGAGTCGGTCGAGGACCAGCAGGCGCTCGGCGGCCTTGAGCGCTACATCGTGATCAACGCCATCGACCATCATTGGCAGGAGCACCTGACCGAGATGGAGGAGCTGCGCCGCTCGATCGGCCTGCGTTCCTATGGCCAGAAGGATCCTCTCTCCGAATACAAGGGCGAGGCCTTCCGCTTTTTCGAGGAGCTGATGAACAACGTGCGGCTCCAGATCTGCACGAGTCTCTTCCGCTCCGCGACCAACCGCGACGCCTTCGAAAACCTCTTCGCCATCCTCTCGCGTTCCGCCCGCATGCAGGGTCCGGCCGCCGCCCCCACCGCGCTCAGCGCCGCCGCCCAGGCCACGGCTCCCGCCGGTGAGGCCCCGTCTGCCGCCTCCGCGCCGGCCGAGCAGGAGATCAAGCTGCCCGCTGTCACGATCCGCCGCGAGACCCCCAAGGTCGGCCGCAACGACCCGTGCCCCTGCGGCTCCGGCAAAAAGTTCAAGAACTGCCACGGGGTCTGAGCGCCCGCTCCGCCGCCATGATCCGCATCATCGGTTTCGACGCCGACGACACGCTCTGGCGCAACGAGGACATCTTCGAGCACGCGCATGCCCGTTATCGTGCGCTGCTCGCCCGATACCACCCGGCGGCCGAGGTGGATCGTGTGCTCTTTGCCACCGAGATGCGCAACCTCGGCCTCTACGGCTACGGCGTGAAGGGCTTCACCCTCAGCTGCGTCGAGACGGCGGTTGAGCTGTCGCAGGGCCGGATCACCGGCCGGGAAATCGCCGAGATTATTGCCACCGGCCGCGAGATGCTCTCGCACCCGGTCGAATTGCTGGCGGGAGTCGCCGAGGTGGTGCCGCAGCTCGCGCGCGACTACCGCCTGCTGCTCATCACCAAGGGCGACCTGCAGCACCAGGAACGCAAGATTGCCGCCTCGGGGCTCGCCGGGCATTTCCATGCGGTGGAAATCGTCAGCGAGAAGGACGGTCCCGCCTATGACCGCATCCGGCAGCGGCACGCGCTCTCCTGGGCGGAGTTTGCGATGGTGGGCAATTCGCTGAAGTCCGACATCCTGCCCGTGCTCCGGCTCGGCGGCGCGGGCGTGCATGTTCCGTATCACCTCACCTGGCAGCACGAGCACGTGGAGGAGGTGCCTCTCGACCAGCCGCGCTTTCGCCGCGTCGAGCGGTTGGCCGACCTGCCAGCCGTCGTGGCCGGGCTTTGAGCATGACGACTCCCGACAATAGCTCCGACCCCTACGCGCCGCGGCCCACAATCTGGCAACGGCATCCGCAACTGGTGTGGGGGCTGGCGGTGTTCGTGTGGACGGCGGTCTTCACGGTGATGGCCTTCCCGCCGGCCAATGGCGGCGAGGCCGCCTACATTTTTGCGCTGCCGGCGCTGCTGTGGGCCTACCGCAAGCCGGCTTTGAAAGCCTACGCCCTGGCGGTGCTCGGCTCGCAGGTCGTGGCCTGGACCATTCTGCTCGGCTGGCTGCATCATGTCACCTGGGCCGGTCTGCTTCTGCTCGGGCCATTTGTCGGGTTGCTCGTTGGGTCGTGGTTCCTCGCTGCCTGGTGGGTGATTCCCAAGCTGGCGGGTCACCGCGCGATGATCCGGATCTTCGCCTTGCTCGGCCTAGCGGCGTTCTGGGTCCTGCTGGAATGGTTGCGCAGCGTGCTTTTCGGCGGGTTCCCCTGGCTCCCGCTCGCGGCGAGCCAGTGGCAGCGGCCGCTGATCCTGCAGAGCGCCTCGTTCGCCGGGGCCTGGTCCGTGAGCTATGTGCTGATCATGTTCAACGCCGGCGTGGCGGCCTACGCCCACCGCATTTTCTTCGAGGGAGCGACCGGTCTGCGCAAGCGCAGTCCCGAGTTCATGGCGGCGCTCACGCTGCTCGTGTTCACCTCCTTTCCCTTTCTCGGCGGGATGACCGGGGTGCAACCGACGCGGCTGGCCCGCGTGGCGCTCGTTCAGCCCTACATTCCCCAAAACCAAAAGTGGGACGCGCGCTTTGCCACGGATGTGCTCCAGACGCTGGAAAAGGTCACGCTGGCGGCGAACGACAAGGGTTCACCCGACTTCATCGTCTGGCCCGAAGCGGTGACGCCGTGGCCGCTGCATCTCGACCCGAATGTGCAGCCGTGGCTGGAGTCGCTGACGCGCCGCACCGGCAAACCCCTGCTCATGGGGTCGGTGGCGGCCAGCCTGCCCGGTGATGCACCGGACACCTGGCGCAACGGTGCCTTCCTGGTTGATCCGGTGGCGGGATTGACCGAGGCTGGTTACACTAAGCGCAAACTGGTCCCCTTCGGGGAATATGTGCCGCTGCGTTCGGTTTTCGGCTGGTTGGAGAAGGTGACACCGATCGGCGGCGACTTCATCCCGGGAGTCTCGGCCGCCCCGGTGGCCGCGCCGGTAGGACCCTCCCGCGTGCCGGTCGGCGTGTTGATTTGCTACGAGGATATCTTTCCCGGACTGGCCCGCGAAAGTGTGTTGTCCGGGGCTGAGCTGCTGGCCGTGTTGACGAACAACGCGTGGTTCGGCGAGGGTGGGGCGGCCTACCAACACGCGGCCCACTCGGTGCTCCGCGCGGTGGAGAACCGCCGTCCGGTGCTTCGGGTCGGCAACGGCGGCTGGAGCGGCTGGATCGACGAGCACGGCCGCATTCGCAACACCCTGCGCAACGACGAGGGCAGCGTTTATTTCCGCGGCGCACAGACCGTCACGATCAACCGTGACGCACACTGGCGCGGGCAGCAGACCTTCTATACCCGGCACGGCGACTGGTTCGTGGCCCTTTGCGTGGCCCTGGTGATTGGCGGCTACTACCGGGTCCTGACCCTGAGGCCCGCTCCGCTCCGGCCAGCAGGGGAATCGGTGTTTTAGGGGGCGAACAGTACGCACACGGCCTGCGGTACCTTCAAGGTCTGCGCGGTGCGGGTGAGGCGACCGGAGCTGGCGTCGCGCGCGAAGACGGTGACGTTGTCGCTGTCCTTGTTGCCGCACACGAGCCAGCGGCCGTCGGGGGAAAGGTTGAAGTTGCGCGGGTGTTTGCCGCCGGTGGGCACGCGCTCGACGAAGGTCAGCTTGCCGGTGGCGGCGTCGCGGGCGAAGACCACAACGCTGTCGTGGCCTCGGTTGGAGCCATAAACGAAGTGTTCGTCGGGGCTGAGGCGGATCTCGGCGCAGGTGTTTTCGCCGGTGAACTCCGCCGGCAGCGTGGCGACGACCTGCACGCGGGTGAGCGCGCCGCTGGCTGCATCGACGCTGAAGGTTTCGATGCTGCCGTTCAGCTCGCCGATAACGTAGAGGAATTGGCCATCCTTGGTGAAACGGCTGTGGCGCGGGCCGGCACCGGGGACGGTGGCGGCTGTGCCGGCCGGCGTGAGCGTGGCCGCGGCGGGGTCGAGCTTGTAGTGGAAAACTCGGTCGAGCCCGAGGTCGCAGACATAAACGAAGCGGTTGTCGGGCGAGAAATTGACCGAGTGCGGGTGGGGCTTGTCCTGCCGCTTGGTGTTGGGGCCGAGCTGGCCGGTGTGCGGGAGCAGGCTGGTGCGGGCGCCGAGCGAGCCGTCGGGCCTGAGCGGGAAGGAGGCGACGTAGCTGCCATGGTAACTGATGACGGCGGCGGTGCGGCCGGTGGCGTCCACGCCGACATGGGCGAGACCGACATCGCCGGTCGGTTCGGTGTTGAGCTTGGTCAGGGTGCCGGCGGCCGGGTCGTAGCGATAGGCCGTGAGCGCACCGCCGGCCTTGCCGTTAACCGTACCGCTCTCGCTCAGGGCATAAAGCGTGCGGCCGTCGGGGTGCCACGCGAGGAAGGTCGGGTTGGGCGTCTCGGCCATGAGCACCGGCTCACTGAGCATGCCGGTAGCGGGGTCCAGCCGCACGGCGTAGATGCCGCGGCTTTCGCCGCCGGCCGGGGTGTAGGTGCCGAGGAAGATGAGCAGGCTGGTGGCGAGGGTCATCACTGGGGAAGAGAGGGCGAATCGCCCCGTCTTGGCAAGGGTTGGCTGGTCTCGCCGCGAGACCCTGTGCGGCCGGTTTCATCACTTCGCACTACCTCGGCGGTCTCTCCCCGGTTGATTTGGTCTTCGTCCCGGGCAATGCCCCAGGTTGGAACTTCGCGTCGGATCGCGCCCGCTGCAATGCCTCCCTGTCAGGCATCTGCGTGTAATGGAGGCCTGCCAACCCCGGAAGGGCGACGCTGACCTCAACGATCTGACCGGCCTGTCGCCCTTTCAACGAGAGGTGCTCGGGTCCGGGCGTAAGTGGAAAGAACACACTGCCGCTGATGCTGGCCCCCGGCGCCAGTTCGATCGGAAGGCGCAAGCATCGCCGGTTGAATTCTGCCTGGACCAACTTCCGGTTCTTCGGATCGATGAGCAGTTTGTTCACGGCCAGCACCGGCGAGGCGGCCATCACGATCACGGGAGTTCCGTAGATCAGCAGCGGCGCCGCGACCGGCACGGTTGCCAGTGCCAGACCGGTAGCTCCGCCGCCAACTTGCGCCGCCAGTGTCTTCCGGGGGTGTGCACTTGCAAATGCCGAGGCGGGCAACCCCAGGCTGATCAAGTATCGCTCCTGCTTGCGGCCAGCTTTGTCCAGCTCCCATGGATCGCTGCCCGATGCCACGGAGCGGGCGAGGATGTCGTGCAGATAAGCCCCAGAGATGGTCAGGGATTCCCCGCTGTGGTTCGTTAGTAGCACCAGATACTCATCCCAGAAGGCCTCTCGCTTCCAGGCGCCGGGACTGTCGAAAGTGATCAATCCGGTCACCGTCAGCTCAATGGGGCCCGCGACGGCCTTGAGTTCCATCGGCACCATCGGCTGCCCCGACTTGGAGCTGATGAGCTGATAGTTTGAAGACCCGCAACCGGGACCAATCAGGGCGCCCAGCGACAGCAGCAGGCAGACCGGGAGCGTCGTGAACGCATTGCCTGGCATCCGCCGGACCTGACTTCGGCTCCTGCCCGTCGCTCCCGGTTCAGCGGGTATTGGCTGGGATCGGACGCCCGGCACAGGTGTCGCGCGGTGCATGTTGCCATGCTTGTGCGCAGTCCCGGGGTGGTCGAAGCGCAATGCTTCGCAATTCTTGCGATAAGTCGGATTTCTAGGCGGCGCGCGAGGTCCCGAATTACCGGTGCTCCCAAGGAACGGGCAGAAGCAGAATCTTGGCGGGGCTCAGCACACGGTGGCTGTTCCGGTCAGGTAGCAGCACCCGTGCTCGCGATCCGTCCGGTCAGCGTTACCCGCAGGGTCGGGTCGGCCAGAACTAGGCCAGCGTGAAGTGCCGGCGCTCGTTCAGGTCGCGGCGCAGCTCGGCGCGGAAATCGGGGTGGGCGATGGAGATCAAGGCTTCGCCGCGCTCGCGCAGGGTCCGGCCGTGCAGGTTGACCGCGCCGTACTCGGTGATGACCCAGTGGACGTGGCCGCGGGTGGTGACGACGCCGGCGCCGGGGGCGAGCTGCGGGGCGATGCGCGAGACCTTGCCGCCCATCGCGAGCGCAGGCAGCGCGATGATGGGCTTGCCGCCGGGCGAGAGGGCCGCACCGCGGATGAAGTCCATCTGGCCGCCGATGCCGGAATAGATGCGGTCGCCGATGGAGTCGGCGCAGACCTGGCCGGTGAGATCAATCTGGATGGCGGAGTTGATGGCGACGACCTTGGGGTTCTTGCGGATCACCGAGGTGTCGTTGGTCCAGTCGCAGGGGTAGAAATGCACGAGCGGGTTGTCGTGGACGAAATCGAAGAGCCGCTGCGAGCCGTTGATGAAGCTGGTGAGGATGCGGCCCTGCCCGACTTCCTTGAAGCGGTTGGTGACGGCGCCGGCTTCGACGAGATCCACGATGCGGTCGGAGAACATCTCGGTGTGGATGCCCAGGTCGCGCTTGCCTTTCATGCGGCTGAGCGCGGCGTCGGGGATGCCGCCGATGCCCATCTGGAGGGTGGAGCCATCCTCGACCAGATCCGCGATGATTTCGCCGATCCGCGCCTCGACGGGAGACTCGGCCTCGACGTGATGGCCATGGAGCGGGCGGTTCGTGGCGATGAAGGCGTCCACGCGGCTGAACGGCACGACGTTGTTGCCGTGGGTGCGGGGCATACGCTCGTTGATCTCGGCGATGATCAGCTTGGCGGTCTCGAAAGCGGCCTTGGCGGCGTCGCAGGAGGTGCCTAGCGAGCAGAGCCCGTTGCGGTCTGGCGGCGAAAGCTGGAGCAACGCGACATCGAGCTTCACCTGCCCGGAGAGGAACAAATCCGGGATGTCCGACAGGAAAATCGGCACGAAGTCCGCGCGGCCTTCCTTCACCGCGGCCCGGAGCGGCGCGCCGGTGAACAGCGAGATGGAGCGGAATTCCTTTTCGCGGCCGGGCTCGGCGAAGGGCGCGGGGCCGTTGGTGTGCAGGTGCCAGAGGCGCACGCCTTCCAGGTCGCGCCGCGCGGCGAGAGCCTCGACCAGCGGGGTGGGCGTGGCGGCGGCACCGTGGATGAAAATATTTGCACCGCTGCGGATCGGGGCAACGGCATCGGCCGCGGAAACGGCCCGGCTGAACCAGGGAGAAGGGGTGGGGGGCATGGCAACGGCCGGCAGTCTGGCCGGCGGACGACCGGAGGCGAATCCCTAAATGCCCGGATAGCCCCGCTCCGGCCAAGATGCGCACGGCGTGCGCCAAGACCTGCGCAGCAACGGATGCGCATCTTTGCGACACTGTCGGCCCACGCCCTCGCGGGCGAATCCCATACCCGCCTCATGAAGTATCCATTTCCCACCCTGACGGCCGACGAGGCCGCCGCCCTCATCAACGACAAGGACACCATCGGCTTCGGTGGCTTCACCGCCGCCGGCGCCTGCAAGGTGATCCCTCCCGCCATCGCCGTTCGGGCCAAGGCCGAACACGCCGCCGGCCGCCCCTTCAAGCTCGGCGTCATCACCGGGGCCTCGACGGGCAAGTCCCTCGACGGCGCCCTCGCCGAGGCCGAGGCCATCGCCTGGCGCACACCCTACCAGTCGGACCCGACGCTCCGGAAGTCCATCAACGAGGGCAAAACCCAGTTCTTCGACCTGCACCTCTCCGCGGTTCAGCCGGCGGTGCGCAGCGGTGTGCTCGGCAAGGTCAACTGGGCCATCCTCGAGGCGAGCCATGTGACTGCACAGGGCGAGATCGTCCTGACCACTGCGGTGGGCTGCGCCAATACCTTTGCGCGGGTGGCGGACAAAATCCTCATCGAGCTCAACGCCCACCATCCGGGCGACCTCATGGGCTTCCACGATCTCTTTGAGCCGGCCGATCCACCGCGCCGTCGTGCCATCCCGGTCTATGCCCCGACCGACCGCATCGGTGCGAGCTTCATCAAGGTGAATCCGGCCAAGATTGCGGGTGTCGTGCTGACCAACTGCCCCGACGAGTCCGGCGGCTTCGATGCGCCCGACGAGGTCACGAACCGGATCGGCGCGAATGTCGCCGGCTTCCTCGCCAACGAAATCAAGGTCGGCCGCCTGCCCGAATCCTTTCTGCCGTTGCAGTCAGGTGTCGGCAACATCGCCAACGCCGTCATCGGTGCGCTCGGCTCCAATCCCGGCATTCCGCCTTTCATGATGTATACGGAGGTGCTGCAGGACTCGGTCATCAACCTCCTCCAGTCGGGCAAGTGCGCCTTCGCCAGCAGCTGCTCGCTCACGCTCAGCCCGGATCGGTTGAAGGAGTTCTACGCCAACCTCGAGTATTTTCGCTCCCGCGTCGTGCTGCGGCCGCAGGAAATTTCCAACAGTCCCGAGATCGTGCGCCGCCTCGGCCTCATCACGATCAACACAGCCATCGAGGTGGATCTGTTCGGCAACGTTAACAGCACGCACGTCATGGGCCGCGACCTCATGAACGGAATCGGCGGCTCCGGCGACTTCACCCGCAACGCCCATGTCTCAATCTACACGTGCCCGTCCGTCGCCAAGGGCGGCAAGATCAGCACGATCGTGCCGTTTGTGACCCACCTCGACCACAGCGAGCACTCGGTGCAGGTGGTCGTGACGGAGCACGGCGTCGCCGATCTGCGCGGCAAGTCCCCCGGCGAGCGCGCCGCGCTCATGATCGAGAAATGCGTGCACCCGGAGTATCGCGACACGCTCCGCGCCTACCTCGGCGCCTCCGGCAAAGGCCACGTCCAGCAGACCCTGCACAACGCCTTCGGCATGCACCTCGCCTTCCTCGAGCAGGGCGACATGCGGAAGGTGAAGTGGCGGGAGTAGGTGTATTCAGGCGTAGCCGCGCTTGAGTCCCGCTTCGCGGGACGAAAGCGTGGTTTGAGCAATCGCTGGCAACCACGTTGTCGCCGTTTCGACAAGCTCAAGGACCCGAGCCTGTCGAGGGACTGCGCTCCAACGCGGCTACGAGATAGATGAACTCGAGCCGGCCGGTCGGAGACCCGCCCTACCGCCTCACGCCTGCGCCAGCGCTTCCTTGTAGTGCCGTCGGCACATGGCCACGTAACGGTCGTTGCCGCCGATCTCGACTTGGGCGCCTTCCTTGACCGCCCGGCCGTCGCCGGCAATACGCAGGTTCATGGTGGCCTTGCGGCCGCAGTGGCAGATGGTTTTCAGCTCGATCAGGTCGTCGGCCAGCGCCAGCAGGGCCGCGCTGCCGGGAAACAACTGGGCCTGGAAATCGGTGCGCAGGCCGTAGCACAGCACGGGGATGCGCAGCTGGTCGGCGATGTCGGTGCATTGCTCGACCTGCCGGCGGGTAAGAAACTGTGCCTCGTCGATCAGCACGCAGGCGACGGGTTGGGCGGCGTGCGCGGCCTTGGCGTGCTGCAGCAGGTCCTCGTCAGGCTGTAGCGCAAGGGCCTGCGCCTCAAGGCCGATGCGCGACTTGATGACGCCCGCGCCAGCTCGGGTGTCGATGGCCGGGATGAAGCACAGGGTGCGCATGCCGCGTTCGTGGTAGTTGTGGGACGCCTGCAGCAGCACCGTCGATTTACCGGCGTTCATGGCCGAGTAGTAGAAATAAACCTTCGACATGCGGTGAAAGCCAAGCGGGTTGCCTGTAAACAGGCCAACAAAAAGCCGGCGGAATTAATTTCGCGGCGGGCTGTGCCGATAACAGGTGAGATTTTTCCTCCACCCCATGGCCTTCGACCCCGTCCTCTTCCGTCAGCTCCCGGTGATCCAGAAGATCATCGCCGACGAGACGTGGCTGGAATCCGAGCGACGCGGGTGCCCGGTGCCGCCGGATGATCCGGTGGTGAAGGAACATGTCTGCGACATCGTGCTGCGCATCGGCGCCTCGCTGCGGGAAGCCCTCACGGTTGAACTGGCCGATGCACCCCAGAAGGTGCCGTTCGACGATGATCACACGCCGCACGCGGCGTGAGGGCAGAAAGTGTTTTCTCCTGTCATCCTGAACGCAGCGAAGGATCCAGAAGGAAGTGCGGTTGCTAGTATGTCACTGGATTTGAGCCCTGTCGCCTCCGGCTCGGTAGCCCTCGCTGCGCTCAGAAAGGCAGGCATAAAAAAGGGCGGGATCAGCGATCCCGCCCTACAAAGAGGCGGCCCAGCTGGAGCTGGGCCCTCCAGCGTTTAGCGCATCCGCGCGAATGTCTTGGAGAGCAGGTCGAGGTCGCTTGCGTTCTTGGTCTTCTCGCGGGTGGTGGCGATGAGCTTCTGCTCCAGGGCGTTCTTGGTCGGACGCGTCTTGTTCTCGTAGAAGATGCCGAACTTGCCGGGCCAGGCCTCGGAGGCGAGTTTGTAGGCCGCGATCTCGTCGGAGGGGTCGTGGCGGGCGGCATCCTCGGGGGTGCCGTCGTTCTTCTTGAGTTCGATGACCGGCCAGACGCCGCCTTTGCGCGGGACGGCCGCGTCAAAGGCGCCTTCGAAGAATTCGACGCACTCGGAGAGGATCTCGACCACGGAGAAGCCATCGTGCAGCGCGGCCTTGTGCATCATGTCCACCATGTGGTTGACCTGCGTGGCGTGCGAGCGGGCGATGAAAGTGGCGCCGCTGTTGAGGAGCGAGCGCATCGGGTTGATCGGCTGGTCGATCGCGCCCCAGGGATCGGTCTTGGACTTGAAGCCGAGCGGGGAGGTGGGGGAGGTCTGCTTCTTCGTCAGGCCATAGACGGAGTTGTCCATGATGACGTAGGTGATGCGGACGTTCTTGCGGGCGGTGTGGACGAGGTGGTTTCCGCCGATGGAGAAGCCGTCGCCGTCGCCGCCGAAGACGAAGACGTGCAGGTCGTCGCGGCCGAGCGAAATGCCCGCGGCGAAAGGCAGGGCGCGACCGTGGATGTAGTGGCCGCCGTGGGTGTTGACGAAGTAGGGGAAGCGCGACGAGCAGCCGATGCCCGCGAAGGTCACGATTTTTTCCTGCGGGTAGTTGAGCTTCTCGAGGACCTTGTAGAAGGAGGCCAGCACGGCGAAGTCACCGCAGCCGGGGCACCACGTCGGGTGGTCGGCGGTCAGGGTTTTCTTCGTGAGCGGGGCGCGCGGGGCGTCGGGGGAAATCGCGACGGGGGCGGGGGTGGCAGCGGGGGCGGACATGAGAATTTCGATTTTGGATTATTGATTTTCGATTGGTCCGGGCTCAGGCGCGGGGCGTGACGGCGAGGATGCTCTGTTTGCGCATGCCGATGGTGGAGTCGGGCAGGTCAATCTTCTTGGCGACGCGTTCGACGATCTCGCTGACCTTCCAGGTGAGGCCGTCGGTCTTGGTGATGCTGCTGATGGCCGGGTTGGCGAAGCAGCCGCGGAGCAGCGTGGCGAGCTGACCGTAGCCGTAGAGACCCTCGTCGTTGATTTCGACCACGAGGATGTGCTTGTAGCGGGCGAAGGTCTGATCGAGGCCGGGGGCCAGCGGGTGCAGGTGGCGCATCTGCATGTGGGCGGCCTTGACGCCGGCGTGGCGCAGGCGGCCCATCGCCTCGCGGATCGGGCCGTAGGTGCAACCCCAGCCGATGAGGAGCACGTCGCCGGAGTCGTCGCCGGCGAGTTCGGGCGCGGGCAGGGAGTTGGCGACGGCCTTGATCTTCTCGCGTCGCTTCTCGGTCATCTTGGTGTGCAGCGCCGGGCTGGCCGTGGGATGGCCGTGCTCGTCGTGCTCGAGGCCGGTCACAGTCGGGTATTTGCCCGAGGTCATGATCGAGCCCGGAGGCGCGTGGCGGGTCATGCCACCGAGCGGGTAGGGTTTGAACTCCGGCGGGCGCGGGCTCGTGTCGGGTTTCACCTCGACCATGAGCTTCTTAAGGTCGGGCTCCTCGAAAGCCTCGATGCGGGTCGCGATGGCCTGGTCGGTGAGGATGATGACCGGGGTGCTGAAGTCGCGGGCGATGCGGCCGGCCTCGAGGGCAAGGTAGAAGCAGTCCTCGACGTTCTTGGGGGCGAGCACGACGCGCGGGGCGTCGCCGTGGGAGCCGTAGATGGCCTGCATCAGGTCGCTCTGCTCGATGTTGGTCGGCAGGCCGGTGGAGGGGCCGCCGCGCTGGACGTTGATGACGATGAGCGGCAGCTCGGCCATGGTGGCCCAGCCGAGGGCTTCCATCTTGAGCGAGAGGCCGGGACCGGAGCTGCCGGTGATGGAGAGGTGGCCGCCGTAGGCGAAACCGAGCGCGGTGGAGGCCGCGGCGATCTCGTCCTCGCACTGCACGAAGATACCGCCGTATTTCGGCAGCTCGGTGCGGAGAGTTTCCATGATCGAGGACCACGGCGTGATCGGGTAACCGGCGCCGTAGCGGACGCCGGCCGCGAGCAGGCCGTAGGCGAGGACGGAGTTGCCGTCGCCCGTTACCTGCGGGCGTGCCCCGGGGGCGGCGCCGGCGGATTTTTCGAGGCGGTAGAGGCAGTTGCGCAGGCTCTCGGCCGGGTAGGCGTAGCCGGCGTCGAAGGCCAGCATGGCGTTTCGCACGATGTCCTCGTTCTTGCCGGCGAAGCGTTCCTTGATGAGCTGCGCGAGCTTCGGCACCTCAAGGTCGAACATGCGGGCGAGCAGGCCGAGCACGTAGATGTTCTTCCCCTTCTCCTTGGAGTTGCCGCCGACGGCCTCGACCGTGGCGCTCGTGAACGGCACGCCGACGGCGGTGACGGTGCGGTCATCGGGGTCGGGCTTCACGTGGTCGGAGTCGTAGAGCAGCACGCCACCCGGACGGAGCGAGGCGCGGTGGCTGTCGTAGCTGTGCTGATAGAAGGCCACCAGCACGTCGGCACGGTCACCGGCCGACAGGATGTCGCCGGAGCCCATGCGGACCTGGAAGATGGACGGGCCGCCCGAGATGGTGGACGGGATCGTCATGTAGGTCATCACGTCCTGGTCGGAACGGCCGGCGAGGCGGGCGAGGAAGCCGCCGACGGCCTGAATGCCGTCCTGCGAGTTGCCGGCGAGGCGGATGACTACATCGGGAATGGTGGTGGCGGACGACGCAGAGGCGTCGGTCGCCGCGGGGGAGTTCGGGCTGACCATGATAAGGGGTAGGAAAGTGCTCAGACTAGACCCGTAAGGTCGTTTCGTAAAGAGCGGGTTGGCAGGCGGAGCGTCCGAAGGATTTCCCTATTAGGACGCGCAGCGCCTTGGGGCCGGGTGGATTTGGTCGCCTAATGGGAGCGGCAAGGGCTGCGGAGGGGTCGTGATGGAGCCGGCGCGCGAGCGCCCCGATGGGTGGGCGGTGAGTTTGTGGTTCGGTGGAGGGCCGGCCTCCGTGCCGGCCGCGGTCGTTGCGGAGACCGACCCTCCAAAAATTCCGAACCAGCCCGCGCGGAGCACGGGCTCCACCTCACTCCCAACCGATCGGGCGGCCCTTGTTCTGTTCCTTCAGCCACTCCAGCAGCGGGGCGTAATACTCGATCATCGCGCGGGTGCTGAGTTCTTCGCCGGTGGCTTCCTTGAGGACCTTGCGCCAGTCCTCGGTCTGGCCCTTTTCCATGACACCGCGGAGGAAGTCGCCGACCGCCTTGTTGCCGGCGTAATTGCAGTTCTGCGGGGGCTGCTTGAGGATCTTGCGGGCGATGTGGTCGTGGAGCTGGTGCTTGAAGACCTGGGCGATGGCGTAGGTGTAGTAATAGGCGGGCGTGTCGTTGATGTGCGTCTTGGTCGCGGCGTCGCACCATTCCTCGCCGCGCTCGACCGGAGGCTCGATGCCCTGGAAGTCGCGCACGTATTGCCACCAGCGGGCGTTCCACTGGTCAGCGGGCAGGTTCTTGGCGTAGATGTCCGCCTCCCAGTGGGCCATCACGCCCGAGGCCCAGTAGATGAACGGGATGCCAGGCGTCAGCGCGGTATTGAGGAGGAAGGCGTTGTCGTCGGTCTTGAAGTCCGCGGGCAGCACGCCGAGCGATTTCAGGTAGGGGACCTGCGCGGCGGCCAGCGCGGTGAGTTCGCCGAAGCCCTCGTGGAAGGCCGGGTTGGCGCCGTCGCGCAGCAAGGGCGGCACCTCGGGCCGCGTGTAGGCCATGAAATAGTAGATGTGGCCGAACTCATGGTGGTTGGTGTTGAACCACCAGGGCGTGGACTCGATGCTCTGGAGCGAGCGCAGATCGTTATCGAGGTCGAGGTGCCAGGCGGAGGCGTGGGTGTTCTTCTTGCGCGTCGAGCCGGCGGGCACGTTGTAGAGGTCGGACTTATCCCAAAACGATTTCGGCAGCGCCGGGAAGCCGAGGCCGACGTAGAATTTTTCCGATGATTGAGCGATCCACTCCGGCGTGAAGTTCTTGAAGAAGGGTGCGAGGTCGGCGCCGTCGGCGAGGCCTTCCCATTCCTGCGACCAGCGGTTGTTGATCCAGTGAGCGGGGATGCGCTTCGGCACGGGCTGGCCGTAACGCTCGGCGAGCTTGTATTTCACCCAGGTGTGGAGCTGGAGGTAGAGCGGACGCAGCACCTGCATGAAGTCCTGGTTCAGCTTCAGCATCTCCTCGGTGTTCATGCCGTAGCTGGCGACCTGCAGGGCGAAGTAGTCGGGGTAACCCATCTCCTGCGCGACGCCGTTGCGCAGGTCGCGGAGTTTGACGAGGCCGTCCTTGAGCGCCTGGCCCGATTCCTTCGACGCGAGCCAGACGGCGAGACGCTTGTCGAGCGGCGTGTCGTTCGATTGCAGCAAGTTGTCGATTTCGTTCACCGTGATGGGCTTTCCGTCGAGCTTGAACTCGAAGCCGTTGAGCGTGGACGCCTGCTTCGTCTCGGTCTCGATGCGGGCCTGCGTGAGCGCGGGCTTGGTCATGGGCTGCTCGGCCGCGAGCAACAGGAGCTTCTCGAGCTGGCGCACGGTGAGATCGTTCAGGTCGTGGCGCTTGAGCAGGAGGGACTTCGTCTCGTTGATCAGGGCGGGGTTGCCCATGAAGGCTGCATTGGCCTTGCCGGCGGTCTCGGCCGCGGCGTCATGCACCGGGCTCACGTCGGTGGACGCAGCCCACTGCGCCTCCGCCTCGACGTAATAGAGGGCCTGATAGGAGGCATTGACGAGCGCGAGGAAGCGGTCGGCGCGCTCCTGCGTGGGATTGCGGTCCGCCGCAAGGGCGACGGTGCCAATGAACAGCGCCGTCAGCGCGGCGCCACGGAACAACGGGGACTTAATCATGCCCGTGTCATAAGCGTGGCGAGGCCTCCGACAAGGCCAGAAAGACGAACGGTAGGAAAGGTGTCCGAACGGCGCCGATTCACACTTTCGTCGGCTTCACGCGCTGGCCGTCCTTGATGCGGTCGCCGGGGTAGAGGATAACTTCGTCGCCTTCCTGAAGGCCGCCGGTGATCTGGATTTCACCGCTGCCGGATTTGCCGGCCTCCACGGGAACGAGCTCGGCTTTGCCGCTGCGGACGACGTAGGCGGCCCAGGCATTGCCTTGGCGAAACAGGCCCGAGACCGGCACCTTGAGCGCGCGATCGCTTTCCCAGGTGATGACGCGGGCCTCGACGCGGAAGTTGTCACCGAGCGAACGCCACGCCTCGCGCGGGCTGGTGATGTCCACCACGACGTTCACCCGCTGCTCCTCGACGCCGAGGGCGGAGTATTTGGTGAACGCGGCCGGCTCGACGAGGCGAACTCGGCCCTCAAGGGCGGTCGGGCCGCCCCATTGTTCGAGCGAGACCGGTGCCCCGGCGGCGATGGCAGCGCCGTCGCGTGAGAGCATCTCGACCACGACCTCGAGGTCGGCGGGGTCGCCGATCTCCAGCAAGGGTGTGCCCTGCGCCACGGCGCGGACGCTTTCCTGGAAGACGTGGAGAATGCGGCCGGTGGCGTTGGCGCGGACTTCGATGGGTTGGGTCGATCCGGCCGGTGCGGAGACCGGCCCTCCAGCAGAGGTGGACAATTCGGCTTCCGCGGAGCGCAAGGCGCCTTCGGCGGCGACAACGTCGCGGGCGGCGGCGGTTTCGCGGGCCTGGGCGCTTTCGAGTTCCTGCGGAGATATGGTCTTGGCGGCAAACATCTGCTCGATGCGGCGGAGTTCGTTGCGGGCGAGTTCGTGGGCGGTGCGGCTTTTTTCGACCTGCACCCGGGCGGTGTCGCGGCGCGCCTCGGCGAGAGCACGAGTGCGCTCGTCGAGCGGCGAGGCGGGCAGGGGATCGATCACGGCGACGACCGTCACGCCGGCCTCGACCTCCGCGCCGGGCTTGAAGGCGATGCGGCGGAGCTGTCCGCTCACGGGGGCGGCGACGACATAGCGCTGCTTGATGCGCGTCTTGCCCTCCTCGCTGACGGTCGCGCGCAGCGGGCCGACGACAACGCGCGCCGTCTCGACCGGAACGGGCTGCGGGCGCAGGCCGACGACGATAAGCGCGGCAAAAACCGCGCCGAACGCGTAGGGAATCCAGCGGAAGGGTTTGGGCTTGGAGGTGGTGGCCATGGGAAACGGAAGACTGGTTAACCACTAATGCACACTAAGGAGACACTAATGATAGGCAGTTTGGATTAGTGGAAAATCAGTGAAAATTAGTGGTTCAAAAATGACTTGGCTCACTCCGGCGCCTTGAGTGCTCCGATGAGGTCGAGGTGTTGGAGTTTGCGGAGGACCACCAAGGCCGAGAGCGTCGAGGCGATGGCCACGACGATCAGGGCGAAGGTGTAGGTGTAGGGCGTGAACACGAGCGGGAGGCGCACGGTTTCGGTGTTCACCGAGCGGATGATGGCGGTCGAGATGCCGGTGCCGAGGGCGAGGCCGAGCGGCACGGCCAGCAGGGCGAGGATGGCCAGCTCGATAACGATGACCGCGCCGACCTCCCGCTGCGTCATGCCGACGACGCGCAACGTCGCGAGCTCGCGGGCTCTCTCGGCGAGGGAAATGCGGGCGTTGTTGTAGATCACGCCGAAGGCCACGATCACGGCCATGCTCAGGTAAAGCGTGGTGAGCATGCCCATCATCTGCGCCGTGGTCTGGCGGAAGCTCTGGCGCATGCTCTCCTTGACCGAGATCCAGCTGATGCGCGGCACTTCCTTGATGGCGCGGAGGAATTCCGCGCGCCGGGCCATGTCGATGGTAAAGCTGGCGCCGGTGATGATGTCGCCTTCGCCGAGGAAACGGTTGATCGCGTCGCGGTCCATGTAGGCGGCAATGCCGGTGAAATCGTCGGCCAGGCCGATCAGGCGCACGGGCCGCACGGGCCGTTTGCCCATGAGTCCCTCCAGCACGACCTCGTCCCCGACGCGCGCGCCGAGCACCTCGGCGAGTTTGGCGGAAACGATGAGCCCGTCGCCCGCCGGCGTGATTTCCAAGCCGTCATGATCCACGGCGCGGCTGTGGAAGGAGCGGGCATCAAGGCTGCGCAGGCCGATCTGGCGGTCCCGGCCCTGGTAATGAATGCGCACGGCGGTCGAGCGCATTGGTTCGACGTGCATCACGCCCGGCAGGCGCTCCAGTTCGTGCAACGTGCGCACGGAGGCGGGTTCGCTGAAGCCGAGGTTGAGGTCCTGGCGCTGCACGACGTCCCACTGCTGGTCGAGGATGTTGGCGATGCCGGCCTTGAGGGTGTTGGGCAATATGAGCAGGGCGGTGGCGAGGGAGAGGCCCGCGATGGTGAACAGCGCCTGCACGGGCCGGCGCTCGAGGTTGCGCAGGGCGATGCGGAACGAGTGCGAGAACCAGCGGCCGAGGCCGAAGCGCTCGATGAATGCCGGACGGAAGTTTGCCGGCGGCTCGGGACGCATGGCCTCGGCGGGCGGGAGCTTTGCGGCCTTGCGCACGGAGCCGAGCACGCCGGCGACCACCGCGATGATACCGACGCCGAACGCGATGACCACGGCACGCTGGTCCACGCGGAAGGCCAGCTCTGGGAACCGGAAGAACAGGTCGTAGAGCCCGACCATCCAGCGTCCGAGAAACACTCCCGCGATGCCGCCGAGAAGCGTGCCGCCGGCGCCGATCACGGCGGCGAACTTGAGGTAGTGTCCCGTGATTTGGCCGTTGCTGAAGCCAAAGGCTTTGAGAATGGCGATCTGCTCACGTTGCAGCGCGAGCAGGCGCGACAGCACGGCGTTGGTCATGAACGCCGCCACGCCGAGGAAGATCGTGGGGAACCCGATGGAGAGGATCGTGAGCACGCGGATCTCGTCGCTCACCCGGATGTGCGAGGGGTGGTCCTTGCGGCTGTGGGTGCCGGCGCCGCCGAAGGGTTTGAGCAGGTCGTCGGCGGCGGCGATGACCGGCGCGGGATCGGCGCCGGGGGCGAGCTTCAGCGAGAAGTGGTTGAACGCGCCGTAGAGGTCCCACGCGGTGGCGACCTCCTTGTAGGGCATCCAGAAGATGCCGTAGGTGCGGTTGTCGGGCAGGGCGGCGCCGGGGCGCGACTCGAAGATGTATTCCGGCGAGAGCACGATGCCCGCGATGCGGAAGTCCTGCCGCCGGCCGTTCATGATGAGCGCGAGCGTGTCGCCGGGTTCGAGGCGGTTGGCCTCGGCAAAGGCCTCGCCCACGAGCAGCTCGCGCCGTGAGCCGGGCGTCAGCCAGCGGCCGCGGCGCAGGAAGAGGCGGTTCAGTTCCGGTTCGCCGAAGTCCGGCAGGGAACGCACGAGACCGCTGGCGGGTTCGTCGAGGCCGGGCAGATCAAGGGTGACCTGGCCGGCGATGTCGGTTTGCACGCCGGCGACGCCGGGGAGGTCGGCGAGGCGGTCGGCGATGTAGTTGGGGGCGCGCTTGAGCGTGCCGAAGACGTCGGCAAAGCGGTTGTGCTCGTAGTAGTCCGCGCGCGTGCCGTCGAGCGACGCGATCAGGCTGCGCGTGGTGATCATCATCGCCAGCCCGCAGGCCATCACGATGGACACCGCGGCGACCTGGCCCTTGAGGCGGGTGAGGTCGCGGAGCAGCTTGCGGTCGAGAAGGGGTAGCATCGGAGGGAAGTATCAAGTGCCAAGGGACAAGTGCCAAGTCATGCAGCGGAGATGGGCTGGGTCCGATCGGGTTTCTTGATACTTGTCACTTGTTACTTGGTCCTTTGCGCGGCGCTACCAGCGCAGCGTCGCCGGTTCCACGCGCGTGGTGTTCCTGTGTTCGGACAGCACCTTGCCGTCCATGAAGCGGATGACGCGGTCGGCCATGTCGGCCATGACGGCGTTGTGGGTGATGATGACGGTGAGCGTGCCGAGCTCGCGGTTCACGCGTTCGAGGGCCTCGAGGACGACAATGCCGGTTTTCACGTCGAGCGCGCCGGTGGGCTCGTCGCACAGGAGCACCTCGGGCCGCTTGGCGATGGCGCGGGCGATGGCCACGCGCTGCTGTTCGCCGCCGGAGAGCTGGGCCGGGAAATGATCCATCCGCGCGCCGAGTCCGACCATCTCCAGCGCTTCCTCAGGCGCCAGCGGGTGATCGGCAATCTCGGTGATGAGGCCGACGTTCTCGCGGGCGGTCAGGCTCGGGATGAGGTTGTAGAACTGGAAGATGAACCCCACGGCCTGCCGCCGGTAGAGCGTGAGCTGTTCCTCGGTGGCGTGGGTCAGGTCGGAGTCGCGGTAACGGAGCGTGCCGGCGGTCGGGATGTCGAGGCCGCCGAGCTGGTTGAGCAGCGTGGTCTTGCCCGAGCCGGACGGGCCGAGCAGCACGACGAACTCGCCGGCGTTGAGGTCGAGGTCCACGCCGGCCAGTGCGCGCACCTGCGCCGTGCCCTCGCCGTAAATCTTGGTCAGGCCGCGCACATGAAACACCGGACGTCCGCCGGGGGCGGCCGGAGCGCGGGAATCGGAGGCAGGGGCGGGATTCACGGCGGGAAGAGTCGGTCAAGCTAGGCAGGGGGGCGGCGGGTGCAACTTAAAGCCCGGGCAGGGCAGGAGGTTTGAGGCGGGTTGATGGAGGCCAGAAGATGCTGTTGGATACGCCGACCTGTCATCCTGAGCGCAGCGAAGGATCCAAGGTAAGCGGTTGCCATGGTCGGAAACCTGGATTCTTCGCTGCGCTCAGAATGACACGTTTCGGAGGATTGTCCGCTTTCTCGGATTGTCGTCCGCCGGGCGGGTCTTTGTGCTCCCGGGCATGAATCGGACCGACCGGCTCGTGGCGATGGTGTTGTTCCTGCAAGGCAGGCGCGTGGTGCGTGCCTCGGAGCTGGCGGAGCATTTCGAGGTGACCGAGCGCACGGTCTATCGCGACATCTCGGCCCTCGGCGAGGCGGGGGTGCCGATCGCAGGCGAGGCGGGCGTGGGTTACAGCCTGATGAAGGGCTACCAGCTGCCGCCGGTGATGTTCACGGCGGAAGAGGCGAGCGCCCTGTTCGTCGGCGGCGAGCTGGTGAAGCAGTTCACCGACGCCTCGCTGCACGGCCCGATGGCCTCGGCGCTCGACAAGCTCCGCGCGGTGCTCCCGCGCGACCGGCAGGACCACGTGGAGAAACTCGTCAGCCGCACCATCGTGCGCGGCCGCGGCTCGCGCCAGGCGGCCGACGCCGCCAACCAGCGCTGGCTGGTCACCGTCCAGCAGGCCGTGGTGCTGCGGCGCGTGCTGCGCATGGCCTACCGCGGCCTGGAACGCGAGGAGGAGACACAGCGCGACGTCGATCCGCTGGGCGTGGTGTTCTACGGCGGCGGCTGGTATCTCGTCGCGTGGTGCCGGTTGCGCAAGGGGCTGCGGCATTTCCGCGTGGACCGCATCCAGCGGCTGGAGCTGCTGCCGGTGACCTTCACCCCGCCCGAGGATTTCTCTCTGGCCGAGCACATGGAGCGTTCGGCGGCCGAGGGGCAGAGCGAGCCGGTGCGCATCTGGTTTCACCAACACGCGCAGGAGCGCGCCCAGCGCGAGAGCTACGCCACGCTCATCGAGGAAAAGAAGCGCGATGGCGGCGCGGAGTTCACGCTGTATTCCTACTCACTCGAATGGACCGCTTATTGGCTGTTGTCCTTCGGTGATCGCGCCGAGGCGGTGGCGCCGAAGAAGCTGCGTCAGCTCGTGAAGGCCGGCGCCGAGAAGATCGTGGCCAAGCACGGGTAAGGCCACGCTGGTTGGGCTCAGGCGGCAGCGACGGCTTGCGGCGCGGGGTGCGGCCTCACGGCCGACGGGTCGCGAGGGGCGACGCCCGACTCCCGGGTGACCTCGGCACCGACCAGCCGGTTGAGCTGGTTGATGGCGTCGTGCAGGCACATGGTCTGCGCGTTGAGTTCCTGCGCTGCACTCGCGGATTCCTCGGCGGTGGCGGCGTTGGTCTGGGTGATCCGGTCCATGGAGGCCACGGCGGTGGTGATCTGGGAGACGCCCTGGGACTGCTGCTCGGAGGCGGTCGCGATTTCCTGCACCACACCGTCCACCTCGCGGGCGCGCTGGTTGATTTCCTCGAGCGACGCGGCGACGCGGTTGCTGAGATCGACCCCGTGGCGGCTCTTGGTCAGCGAATCCTCGATCTTCTCGGCGGTCTCCTTGGCGGCGGCGGCGCTGCGCTGCGCGAGCGCGCGAACTTCCTCGGCGACCACGCTGAAGCCGGCGCCGGCCTCGCCGGCGCGGGCGGCCTCGACCGCGGCGTTGAGGGCGAGGATGTTGGTCTGGAAAGCAATCTGGTCGATGGTCTTGATGATCGCGCTGATGTTGGTGGAGGCGGTGGCAATGGCGTTCACGGCCTCGGTCATGCGCTTCATTTCCTCGCTGCCGTGGTCGGCGGCCTGGCGGGTCTGGCCCGCGATCGTGCGGGCCTTGCCGGCGTGTTCGGCGTTGAGGCGGACCATGCCGGAGACCTCTTCGAGGGAGGCGCTGATCTCCTCGAGGGAAGCGGCCTGGGTGCTGGCCCCCTGGGCGAGCTGCTGGCTGGAATTGCTGATCTGGCCGGCGGCCGACGAGGTTTCGCCGGCGTTGAGCGACAGGCTGTGCACGATCGTCTTGAGCGTGCGCGCGAGGCGGATGCCGACGAACCAGGTCAGGGCGGCGCCGATCGCCAGCCCGAGCAGGGTCACACCGAGGCTGCTCCAGGTGGCGCGCCGGTGGGTGGTGGCGGCGAGAAGCTGGTCGGCGTGGGCGTTGGCGTCGAGCATCTCGGTGAGCTGGTTGATGCACTCGCGGGCGGCGTTGAAGCGCCCGAAGGCGACGGAATTGGTCAGGTCGATGGCCTCGCGGCGGCCTTCGGGCGTGTTGGCGCGGCGGGCCTCGCGGATGCGCTCGGTGGTGGCCTGCCACTCGGTGATCTTCTTCTCGTAGTCGGCCATGACCGGGCCCGCCTCAGCGGGCAGCGGGCTCACGGCCTTGAATTTTTCCCAACGGCCGGCGGCCTGGGAGATGTTGTCCGCATGATCCTTCAACAGGACCTTGAACTGCTCCGACTCCGGGTTGACGAAGATCATGGTGCGCTCGGCCACCAGCGCCTGGTGCAGGTCGCGGTCGGCCTCGAGCAGCAGGCTGATCGCCGGCAGGGTGTGGTCGTTGACCTTCACCAGATGCGAGTGGATCTGGCTGCCGGCCCGGTAGCCGACAAAACCGGTCACGGCCACGAGCAGAATGAGTGCGACGAAGCCGATGACGATCTTGGCGCTGACGGAGAGCTTGGACATGAGGCGGGAGATCAGAGATTTTCGATGTCGATGCCGCAGCAGATGACGCCGATGCAGGCACCGGAGGCGTCGCGCACCGGCACGGAAACCTGCACGGAGTAGGTCTGGGTGCTGTCGTCGAACTTCACCTTGTCCACGAAGGCCACGCCACCGTCCTTGAACGACTCGCTGAACTTCTTCTCGTCGCCCTGCCAGTAGTCGGAGGTCTTCTCCGTGATGGCGACGTTGGCGCCCTGGTGGTCCATCACGATGATCTCGGACACGTAGGCGCGCTTCTGGCGCCAGGCGCGGAGGTGCTGGCCGACGGGCGAATCGATGATCGCCTTCATGAAGTCGGCGACGCCCGCGGTGTCCATCCAGCGCTTGTCGGCGGCCTTGATCTCGTCGAGGGAGGAGCCCTTCGCGTTTTGGGCCGAGATGGCCGAGACGAGCAGCGGATCGGCGGCGAGGGCGGCGAGTTCGCCCTTGGCGAGCTCATGCACCTTGGCCGGAACTTCGACGGCCGCGAGGTGCACGGCGGTGAACGAAGCCAGCAAAAGAAGCTTGGAGAGGGTTTTCATGGGGGGATAGATGGTGTGATCAGAAAACGAGCTGCAGGCGGCCGATGAACCGGTCGTCGCCGCCGCCGAAGCTGGCGTCGCCGGCCAGGTAATTCAGCGAAACCGCGATGTCGTTGCGGCGGATGAACCAGTTGAGGCCGAGGGTGAGGGTGTCGTTCTCGTTGCTGCCGGTCGCGGTGTTGGCGTCGTAGGTTTCGTAGCGGGCGGCGAGCTGCCACTGATCGTTGAGGCTCCAGAGGGCGGCGAGGCTCCAGCCGTCGGAATCCACGTCGGCGCCGGTGACCGGGTCGAGGGTGTTGGCGAGCCACTCGGCGCGCAGCGTGACCGGGTGCAGCTGGAGCTGGGTGTCGAAACCGACACCGGTGCGGCGGGCGGGCGCATCGTCGCTGAAGGCGTTCACGCCGACGCTCCATGAGGCGGCCTTGTCGTGGAACTTGCCCGACCAGGCGGTGGCCGCGAGGCGGGCGGCGGCCAGGAAGTCGTCGGTGTCGTTGTTGGAGTTGTTGACGCCGTTGCCGTTGAAGATGCCGGCGGAATACTCGACGCGCTTTTCCGCGGCGCTGCCGAACAGCATGACGCCGATCTGGCGGCTGACGGTGAGGCGGTCGTTGGGGAGGGAGCGTTCGGCGAAGGGGTTGGCGGTGTCGGACATGAGCTGTTCCCAGCCGAAGGGCGTCTTGAACTGGCCGAGACGGATCTGGGCCTCGGGGTGCGCGAGCCATTCGACGTAGAGGTCGGTCAGCTGGGCGCGGTAGCCCGTGGAGGCGCCGAGGGTGTTGGCGCCGAAGTCGGACTCCACCTTGAAGCCGAAGTCCTTGCCGAAGCTGCCACGCACGTTCACGCGGGCACGGCGGACGAGAAAGCGGTCGTTGATACCGCTGAAACGGCTGTCGGGGGCGCTGCCACTTTCGGCGTGCAGGTGCAGGAAGCCGCCGAGAAGCAGTTTGCTTTCCTTGCCACCGGCCTGGACGGGCGCGGGGGCGTCTTTGGCGGGCTTGGCGGCCTCGCGCAAGGCGGCGTTTTCAGCACTGAGGGCGGCGAGTTTTTGCTCAAGGGCGGCGAGGCGTTCCTCGATCGTCGCCGAGGCCCGGAGCACCGGGGTGGCGAGCAGACTGACCAAGCTGAGACTGGCTAGAATGATACGGGGGTGTGGCTTAACCATGGCGAGGTATCGTCGCCACCATCCAATCCTTGAGCAGGCAAATGGCCCTGCCGGACTTTTACATCCCGTCGTGAGCGGGCGGACAACGCTGCGAGTCCCGGGGAACTGGCTGACGGCTAAAGATTTCACTCGAATATCCGGCGCGAATGCGAAGCGTGGCCCCATGCGCACACCACTCGTTTTTATTAGCGGGGCTTCACAGGGAATCGGCGCCGCCATCGCCCGGACCTTTGCCGAGGAAGTTCCTCACGTCCGTCTCGCGCTGGTGGCGCGGAACGTGAAGAACCTCGAGAAAACCGCCCGCGCCTGCGCGAAGGCCGGTGCCAAGGCCGAGATCTTCGGGTGCGATGTGGCCAACGCCGCTTCCGTGGAACTGATGGCGGCGGAAGTGGCGAGCCGATTCGGCACCCCTGACGTGGTGGTCAACAACGCCGGCGCCTTCACCATGGCGCCGTTTGTCGGGACGAGCCTCGCGCAGTTCGACGACATGATCGCGGTGAACCTGCGCAGCGCATTTCTCGTCACCCAGGCATTCCTGCCGGCCATGTTGAAACGAAAGTCGGGCGACATCTTCTTCATGAGTTCCATTGCCGGCCTTGGCGCCTATCCGAATGCGGCGGCTTACTGTGCGGCGAAATTCGGCGTGACCGGGCTGGCAAAGGTTCTGCGGGCCGAGACCAAGGACAAGGGCATCCGGGTGTGCTGCGTGCATCCCGGCGCTACCTGGTCGCCCTCGTGGGAAAAGAGCGGCGTGAAACCGGAGCGCATCATGCCCGCCGAAGACATCGCCCGGGCGATTCTGGACGTGCACCGGCTCAGTCGCCGCACGGTCGTTGAGGAAATCGTGCTGCGCCCGCAGCTGGGCGATGTGTGAGGGTGGAGCCTGCGTTCCGCGCAGGCTCGTCGCCGGTCAGTCCGCGCGGAGCGCGGGCTCCACCTATTTCGACCAGCCCGGCCGTGAGACGTTGGCGCGGTAGTTGGACTCGTTGTGGCCGGGATTGCGCACCGGCTGGTAGATTTCACCCGGCAACGGGCCGTCGTTCTGGGTGTAGATCCACATCTCGTAACCGTCCCACGTGACGATCTCGTCGCGGCCGTCGCCAGTCAGATTGAGCACGGCGCATGCGTAGTCGGGATGGCCGTCGGCGGGGAACTTCACGACGCGACGGCCCTCGCCGTCGTAGAGGCCGCCGTGCTCGGAGTTGGTGGAGAGGCACCAGAACTCACCGGCTCGGCCGGTCCAGTTCACCGGCAGCACCATGCTGCCATGCTGCACGGGTTCGAAGGTGCGCAAGATGTTCAGGTCGGCGTCGAGGAGCGTGACAATGCCCTGGTTGGACCAGAAGTTGATCACGACCGATTCGAGCCCCGGCAGGTCGGGCCGGAAGTCGGCGACGGTCAGGTTCTGGGCGTGGCCAACCTGGTGATGCTTCAGGATCTGGCCGCGCAGGTCGGTGGCGATGAGGCCCTCGTCGCTCCCGGCGATGAGCAGGGTCGGCTCGGCTCCTTCCTGCAACGGAACGATGGCCACGGCGTCGGCGTGGTCCTTGAGCTTGTCCTCGTTGCTCCAGAGCGTGCGGCCGTCGGGTGCGAGCAGGCGGTAGCCAAGGGATATCTCGTCGCGCCCGTCGCCGTCCACGTCGAAGGGGAAGGGGTAGTGTCCGGTGTTGAGCTCGGTCTGCCAGAGGAGCTCCAGCTTGTCGGTGAAGGCCCAGACGTGGCGGTAACGGTCCTTGAGGATGAGATCGCGCCTGGCTCCGGTGCCACGCAGGTCGGCAAAGGCGAGGGAGTCGCCGAGGATGCGCGGGTAACGGGCCGGCAGGCCGCGCGGGTCGCGGGGCGTGGCGGGCATGGGGGCCTTGTATTTCGTGGCGCCGGTCGCGCCGTCGGCCACGACCAGCTCGAAGTCGCGGCCGTAGATGACCTCGTTCCGGCCGTCGCCGTCGAGATCGTGCACTTGGAACACGACATCGTTGGTGAGCACGGTCTGCCAGCGGTCGGGCAGGCCGTTTTGCCAGAGGATGTTGCCGTCGAGGTCGAGGGCGGTGAGGCAGCGGATCTCGGAGTAGGCGTCGGTCGGGCCGTGGTGGCGCATCTGGCCGATGAGAATATCGGTGCGGCCGTCGCCGTTGAGATCGGCGAAGCGGACGTTGCGTCCGGTCCCGAAGGCGGGCGTGGCGATCTTCTTCCACAACCGGGGCTGCGGGTTGGCGGCCTGGAGCCGGGCCTCCAGTACGGCGGCCCCAGCCCGAGCCCTCGTGGCGGCCCGCTCGGCCTCGGACCGACACGTGACGTTGACGCCCCAAAACCGCGCCGGCACGTCGGCCGAGAGTCCGATCTTCCCCTGGGTGAACGTGGTGTCCCGGGCCTCAAGCACCACGCCCCGGCCGAAGTCCGCGCGAAGCAAGCCGCCGTCGGCGGTGACCCGCAGCTTGAGGAGGTCACCGGGTTGCCAGGCCAGCGGAGCCTCGGCGAGGACGGTTTCGTTGAGCACCCGAAAGGCCTTGCCGCCGTTGACGACCTTGAGCACGGCCCGGCCCCGGTCCACGCCGGCGAAATAGTGGTGCCGGTCGGTCTGGTAGAGAAAGACCACGCCGCTCTGGCCGCCCTCGCTGTCGGGCGTGAAGGGAACCTCCACCGTGTAGTCGCGCCAGAATTCGCCGCCGGCCACGATCAGGTTGTGCATGTAGGCGCGGTCGGAATCGCGGGCGGTGTCGGTGTGCTGCATGGCGCGCCGGCCATTATCCTCGATCACGCGCCAGGCGCGCTGGGAGCCCTCGCTGCGGAAGTTGGAGACGGCCCAGCCGCCCTTGGGGGCGACGACCGGCAGGTAATGATACTCGACCATCGCGCCGATCACGCCGGCCGAAAACATGCCCGGCGCCAAGCCGGAGAAATCCTCGTGCATCAGCACGGCATCGTTGGCGCGCAGCGAGAGCAGGGGTAGGAGCAACAGGGCGGCGAGGGGTGGGCGCATGGGGTTGCCGCATCACCGCACGCGCGAGGCGGGAGGTCAACGCAGGCTGGCCGAGGCTCTCAAACGTTAGAGCGAGGTAAATTTCCTCCGGCCGGCACCTGAAACCGATTCGCGGGTCTGGAAGGGCGCATGACACCTGGGCAAGCCTGCAACTTTCTGCTGATCGGACTGGGCATGATCGCCGGTCCGGCCATTTGGCCGCAGCATTTCACGGTCGAGCACCTGCGCAGCGCGAGCTGGCTGATCTTCATGGGCGGATTGCAGGCGATTGGCGGTTCGCTGGTGCTGGGGTTGGAGGCAGTCCGGGTTTCCCGGCGACTCAGTGAATGGGAGCCGCTGGACATCGACCTCACGCTGCCGGATGTGCCGTGGGCCATGCCCCCGTCGCTCTATTCCCTCTTGGAAGATACCGACGAAGTTGCCGTGGCCCTGCGTCTGCGTCAGCAGCTGTTGCGCCGGGTGGGTTGAGGGGCGCGGCTCGGGCCGTTCTTGCCACGCGACGGGCAAGCGGACAATAACCGCGCATGCCCGCCACCCGCCAGACGGTCCTCGTGGTCGAGGACGAGCAAGCCATCGCTGACACGATTGTCTATGCCCTGAAGACGGAAGGCTTCGAACCCGTCTGGAAAAACACCGGCCGCGAGGCGCTCGCCGTGCTCAAGACGCAGCTGGTTGCCCTCGTCGTGCTCGACGTCGGCCTGCCTGACATGAGCGGCTTCGATGTCTGCCGCGAGGCGCAGAAACTCGGCGCTCCGCCGGTGATCTTCCTGACAGCGCGCAGCGGCGAGGTGGACAAGATTGTCGGGCTCGAGCTCGGCGCCGACGACTATGTCGCCAAGCCTTTCAGCCCCCGTGAGCTCACCGCCCGCGTGCGCGCGATCCTGCGTCGTGCGAACGGCAAACCCGCGACGGAGGCCGCGGGCCCCGGCGGGATCTGGTCGCACGACGAGGCCCGCTGCCGCATCGGTTACCGTGGGCACGCGCTTGAGCTCACGCGCAACGAATACCGGCTGCTGGCGGCCTTGCTGGCCTCGCCGGGCCGGGTGTACAGCCGCGACCAGCTGATGGCGGCGGCGTGGGACGATCCGGGAGCCGCCACCGACCGCACGGTGGATGCCCATGTGAAATTGCTCCGCGCCAAACTGCGGGAGGCGGCGCCGGACTTTGATCCGATCGTCACGCACCGGGGGTTGGGCTATTCGCTGCGCGAGGAATGAGAATCCGCACGGCCATTTTCGCGGTGTATGTCGGTGCCTCGGCGCTGGGTTTGACGGCGGTGACCAGTCTGGTGTTGCGCGATGTGCGGCTCCGCTACGTCGAGTCCATGCGCCGCACGCTCGGCGACACGGCGGCCTACATGGCGGCCTTTGCCGCCCCGGCCAGTCCCGCGGAGGATTGGACCGCCAAGCTCGCGACCCTGCCCAAGCAGGTGGCGATGCTCCGGGTGTTCGCCTGCGACCGTGATGGCCGGGTCTTGTTCGACTCCGCGGGCCGAGATGTCGGGCAGGTTTATCAATGGAACATGTTTGGCGGCGGACGCTGGGCCTCCGAAAACTACACCCAGCCCAACGTGGCCGTCGTGGACGGCGAATTGCGGGTGGTTTCACGGGTGTTGGCCGGTGAATCGCATCTCGGCTGGGTTGGGGTGGGGCGGCCGTTGGCGGCGGTCGAGCAGGGGGTGCGGGAGGCCCGCTGGCGGCTGGTTTTCTACATCGGGCTGATTGCCGGCGGCATGATCGTGCTTGGGTGGTGGATTGCCGCCCGGCTCACCCACTCGCTGGAAAAACTGACCGCCTACGCGCGGAGCGTGCGCGATGGCCGGAAAGCCACCCCGCCGGGCTCGAAGGCGCGGGAGATCGCCGAGCTGGGCCGCGCCTTCGAGGAGATGCGCGAGGCGCTGGAAGGGCGGCAAAACGTGGAGCGCTACACGCAGACGCTGGCGCATGAGGTGAAGGCCCCGCTCGCCGCCATCCGCGGTGCGGCCGAGCTGCTCGACGAGACCATGCCGCCGATGCAGCGGCAGCTGTTCCTCAGCAACATCCGCAAGGAGGCCGCGCGGATCCAGCGCATCATCGACCGGCTCCTGGAGCTGTCCTCGCTGGAGGCGCGCAAGGATCTGCAGCAGATCGCCGAGGTTCCCGCGGCCAAGCTTGCGCAGGTGGCGGCCGACGTGGTGCGGAGCGCCTACGCGGCACGGAACGTGACGCTGCACGTGCAGGAGAGCGACGGGCCTGCCCTGCAGGGCGAGGCCGTGCTGCTGCGGGAGGCCCTGGTCAACTTGTTGCAGAACGCGCTGGATTTCTCCCCGCCCGGCGGAAAGGTCTCGCTCGGGTGGGTGCGGGAGCCGCAGAAGGTGGTTTTCCGGGTCGAGGACTCCGGGCCCGGCGTGCCCGACTACGCCCTGCCGCGGGTGTTTGAGCGTTTCTACTCGCTGCCGCGCCCCGACACGGAGCGGAAGAGCACGGGGCTCGGTCTCGCGCTCGTGCGCGAAATCGCCCACCTGCACGGCGGAGACGCCGCGCTGGAGAACCGCCCCGAAGGCGGCGCACGGGCGACGCTCTGGCTGCCGGCGGAGTGATATCAAGGGACGCGGGCCCTCCTGGGCGAGACGCCTTTTCCGCCCGATTTCACCGTCGCTTCATCCGGGCTTCACACAGGCCGGGCAGAGTGTGCGGCATGGAAAACGCCCAACCTCCTCTCCTCCCGCCGACGGCCCAGCGCCGGCGGCACGCCGTCACCCTGAAATTGCTCTTCATCGCCCTGCTGGTGCTGGTGCTGCAACTGCCCCTCGCCCTGATCAACGGGCTGAGGCAGGAACGCAGCGGCAACCGCGAAGCTGCGCACGCGCGCCGGGCCGCGGATGTCCAGTGGACCGAGACGGATCCGGTGCCGGCCTACTCGCCGGCCAGGGCCGCGGCCGAGGGCTACCGGATGGTCGAGCGCTCGCTCAAGCACAGCGTGCTGGTGCTGACGCTCGTGTTCGCCGCGTTCTTCCTGTTCGAGACCCTGGCCGGACTGCGGTTGCACGCCGTGCACTACGGCCTCGTGGGTGCGGCGCTCTGCCTGTTCTACCTCGCGCTGCTGGCGCTGGGTGAAGTGCTTTCGCCCGGGTCGGCCTACATCGGCGCCGCGGTGGCGTCATCGCTGCTGATTGTCGGCTACAGCATCTCGATCCTGCACAGCTACGCGCGGGCCGGCAGCATCGCCGCCCTGCTGGCCGCCGAGCACAGCGTGCTCTACGTGGTGCTGCGCATGGAGGATTTCGCGCTGTTGGCCGGGACGACCGCGCTGTTCGTCGTGCTCGCCGCCGTGATGTTCTTCACCCGCAACGTGGACTGGTTCGCCCAGGAAGCCGGCAAGACGGAGGCGCGGGCGTGAAGCCGCTTTTCGAGAGCGAGGCTTTTCAGGCCGAGCTGCCCGGCTGGACGCTGCGCGGCGTGCTCTGCGCCGCGAACAGCGCCTTTTGGGCCTGGATGATGGGTTTTCAGGCTCCGGCCGAAATCGCCGGCATGGTGGCGGGCGTGGCCTTCTGGGTGGCGGTATTTGCGGGCGTCTGTGTCTGGAATCCGCAATCCCGGCGTTGGCGGCGGACAGAGATCGTGGCGGCACTCAAATGGGCCGCGTGGATTAAGATCGGGTTGTCGGCCGGCGGCTGGCTGGTGTTCGCCGGTGCGAGTGCCGTCTCGGCCCCCGATCTGTCACCGATCGCCATGTTTGGCATGGTGGATATGCTGCTGGGCATGGCGGCCTTGGCGGTGGTCGCGTTCATGGCGGGGTTAAGTGATCCTGCCCGGGTGGCGGCGATGGATTCGTTCGGCTGGACCGCGCTGACCACCGTCGTGGAAGGCGTTCTGATGGCACTGGTCATTGTGGCGATTGCCGTGGTGGTGTGGCTGGTCTGGCGCGGTTGGGACGCTTGCCGGCAAGACCGGGCCCTTTCTCCTGTCCGCAATCCGGACTAGGAGGTTGTGCAGCCCCCGGGGCCGGCGTGCTCACCAAAAGCGCGGCCGGTTCCGGGCGGTTTCAGCAGAATCCATGATCACTCGAAGGCATTTTATCGCTCTCATGGCGGCGCCGGTGCTGACCGGACTCTATACTTGGGGAATCGAACCGACGTGGGCGGAGTATGTCCGCCTGCGTTTGCCGATCCGGAGCCTGCCAACGGTTTTGGCCGGCAGAACCTTGGTGCAGCTGAGCGACATTCATGTGGGTGACCGCGTCTCGTCCGGGTATCTGGCCGGAGTGTTTGCTGCGGTGGCGCGAATGAATCCGGATATCGTGGCCTACACGGGTGATTTCATTTCCTACGCGGGTCCCGATACTCTGGACCAGTTGCGACGGCTGGCTGACCGACTGCCGCGCGGAAGACTCGGCACGGTCGCGGTGATGGGAAATCACGATTACGGCGAGAACTGGATACAAGGGGAGGTGGCCGATGCGGTGGGCCAGATACTCACCGGGGTCGGTTGCGTGGTCCTGCGCAACGAGGCGGTTGATGTGCACGGATTGAAGATCGGAGGGTTGGACGACCTGTGGTCAGGCCGCTCCCGCTGGGGCCCATGGATGTCCGGTTTGAATAGCCCCGCGCTGATGTTGTGTCACAATCCCGACGCGTGTGATCTGCCCGGGTGGGGCGACTATCAAGGCTGGATTCTGGCCGGACACACTCACGGCGGACAATGCCGGCCGCCATTCCTGCCGCCTCCCATCCTGCCGGTTAAAAACACCCGTTACACGGCGGGAACGTTTGATCTGGCCGGCGGCCGACGCCTCTACATCAACCGCGGCCTCGGGCACCTGACCCGAGTGCGGTTCAATGTGCGGCCCGAAGTAACGATCTTCGAGCTCGCCCGTGCCTGAGTTGCGTCAGCGACGCGTGGGCTATTCCCTCAACGCATCGAGGCGGGATCAGCGATCCGCCCTCCCTGGTCTCGTTATGGCAGCCGCTCGATCTTCAGGATGCGGATGGCGGGGGTGAGTTTCTGGCCCTCGGCGGGGGCGGTTTGGATTTTCTTCACGATTTCCAGGCCCTTGGTCACGCGGCCGAAGGCGGCGAAGCCCTGGCCGTCGGGGTTGCGCTTGCCGCCGAAGTCGAGCTCCGGCTGGGCGCCGAGGCAGATAAAGAAATCCGACGTGGCGGTGTCCGGACCGGCGCGAGCCATGGAGAGAGTGCCGTCGAGGTGCTTCAGGCCGGTGTCACGGGTGCGCTCGAGGGCGAGGGGCGGCCAGTCCTTCTCGGCGAAATCCGGATTCACGCCGCCCTGGATCACTTCGATTTTCACCGTGCTGTGGGGCTGGTTGTCGGGGTTGAGCTTCACGGTGCGGTGAAACACGCCGCCGGTGTAGCGGCCGGCGTCCACGTATTTCAGGAAGTTGGCGACAGTGACCGGCGCTTGGTCGGCATGCAGTTCGGCTTCGATGGCGCCAAGTTCGGTGGTCAGGCGGATCTGCGGCCCGGCCCAGGCGGCGAGGGTCGTGGCGAGAGGGACGAGGAGAGCGAAGAGCAGTCTTTTCATGATTCGGAAAGCAGCCGGAAGGCGGCGGGTTCGTCCTCCTCGATCGCCGGGAAGCGACCGACGCGCGGGTCGAGGAAGAAGTTGTCGTGCAAGTCGTCGTTGGCGGTGGAGACTTCGCCGATGATGCAGTCGTCGCCGAGTGGAGCGAACTCGTGCCAGACGCCGGGCACGAGGGTCACGCGCGAGCCGGCCGCGAGGGGGAAGAGCCCGCCGGTTGGAACGGACACCGGTGCTCCGTTGATGGGCACGGTCAAGCTGGCGGGTTCTTGTCGGCCCGTCTCCGGCCGCGTTGGCCAGAGTCGCAGGCCGAGCTCCCCGTGGCGGCAGATGATGTCCTCCTTCTTGCGCGCGTGGGTGTGGCAGGGCGTGGTCTGGCCGCGGCGTGCATACATGAGTTTCTCGCAGTATTCGGGCTCGGTCGCGAGAGTGATGAGCACAAGGCCGAAGCGGTCGAAGTCGCCGAGACCGAAGTCGGTCACGTCCCAGCGCGGCGCCGGCGGCAGGTGCCAGTGGTGACGCGCAAAGCACGCCTGGGCCTCGCGGCAAATTCGGTTGAGGGCGGAGCGCTTCATGGCGCGGGTCCGGTCCGGCGCCAGACCGAGGCCTGGCGCAGCTCGGTCACGAGTTCCCAACGCCCCGGCAGGGCGGCGCGGACGGGATCCACTTCAAAGGGATAGAGCACGGCGTGGATCGGGCGGGCCCCGCGGTCGAGCCAGGCGAGGAACCGCGCGGACTGTTCCGGCGTGAGTTCGTTGAAGTTGAGGCTGGAGACCCCGGCATAGTAGAGCAGCGCTCCCGAGGTCTGGCAGCCCACGACCAGGTCGCCGGGGCGCAGGTTCTGCGCCGCCCATTCGCCCGCCAGCCGATAGGCCCGCTCGTCCAGTTCGGTGTGACGAATGCGCAGTTCGCGGTTCCAACTCGCCATCCAGGCGACCGTGGCGAGCACCAGCACCAGGGTGAGCGGCAGTTGCAGGCTCCGGCCGGGTCCGGGGTTTGCCGGCGTATCCCCGGCCGGCAAAAGGCGCGCGGCGAAAAGAACGGTCGGGAATCGCACTTCCTGCAGAACAAGGACCGCTGCGATCCCGGCCGCGGGCAGGGACGGCAGGATGAAGCGGAGATACCACCAGTGCTCGTGGGTACAGGCGTAGAAGGCGTAGAATGCAGGGAGAATCCCGCCCCACAGAACCAGCAATGCTTTCTTCCGGCGGCTGACGCGCAGGAACGGCAGCGCCACCGCCGCCAGCACCAGCGGACTCGCCACCACCGGAATCCAGAGCGCGTAGTGGCTGAGCGTGATCAGCACGTTTTTGAAGGCGAAGAGGCTGCTCACGTCACCGTAGCCGGTGGTGAGGATGCGGCCGTAGAGAGCGTGGTTGTAGGCCGCGAGGATGCGCGCGCCGGGAACGCCGCCGGCCACGAAGGTGAACCAGGCGCGCCGGTTGGGGACCAGCGCCACAAGGGCCGGCAGCACGAGCAGCAGGTTGGTCGGTCGCACCAGCACCGAAACCGAGAACGCTGCGCCGGCGGCCAGGGCCCAGCCGGAGTGGCGGGCGGAGCGCAGGGCGCAGAGCATGGCCAGCACCGTCCACGTCGTGGTCACCAGGTCGCTCATCGGTTGCAGGGCGTAGAACAGGGTCAGCGGCGACAGGCCCGCGGCGGCCGCGAGACCGGCCGCCCAGCCCGGGCGTACACCGAGTTCCCGGGCGGTGAGGTAGAGCAAGCCGACCAGACCGAGCGCGGCCAACACTGCCACCAGCGTGGCGGCCGGCCCCAGGCCGATCACGCGGCCCGCCGCCGCGAAGTGCAGCGGCAAGCCCACGGGATAACTTGGCACCAGGTCGGAACCCCGGGGATTCGGGCTGTAGCCCAGCGGAGCCAGCAGCGCGCGAGGGAGCAGGTCGGGCGGAAACTCTGCCGGGGGAGTGAGCGGGGCGGTGAGTCGTCCCGCCAACAGCAGGCGCGCGCTGTTCAGGTAGCCCGACGAGTCCGAGCCGCCGGCGTAGGGCGCGTGATACCAGGCGATGAAGAAGGCATAGGCCGCGAGCGCCGCGCCGACGGCGAGCAAAGTGAGCCTGCCACGCGGCCGGTCCATTTAAAGCAAGGTGGCCTGATCGCCGCCGGTGGCGGCCTTGAGGCCGATGGCGCCGTAGCCTTTGGCGGTGAGCACGCGGCCCTGGGCGGTGCGGGCGAGGTAGCCTTCCTGGATCAGGAAGGGCTCGTGGACTTCCTCCAGCGTGTCGGCCTCTTCGCCGACGGCGATGGCGATGGTGCCGAGTCCGACGGGACCGCCCTGGTAGTGGGCGGCCATGAGGCGGAGGATGCGCTTGTCCATTTCGTCGAGGCCGGCGGCATCGATCTCGAGGAGTTCGAGCGCGGCGGCGGCGACGGGCTGGGTGATTTTGCCCTTCGCTTTTTCGGAGGCGTAGTCGCGAACGAAATTGACGAGGTTGTTGGCGATGCGCGGCGTGCCGCGGGCACGGGCGGCGATCTCTTTCGCGCCGGCGCTATCAATCTCGACCTTGAGCAGGCCGCAGCTGCGGCGGACGATACCCTCGAGGGTGGCGCGGTCGTAGTAGTCGAGGCGGGTGTTGAGCGTGAACCGCGAGCGCAGCGGCGCGGTGAGCAGGCCGGCGCGCGTCGTGGCGCCGACGAGCGTGAACTTCGGGATCGAAAGGCGCACACTGCGGGCGTTGGGGCCCTGGTCGATCATGATGTCGAGGCGGAAGTCCTCCATCGCCGAGTAGAGGTATTCCTCGACGGTCTTCGGGATGCGGTGAATCTCGTCGATGAAGAGAAGATCGCCCTCCTCGAGGTTGGTCAGCAGACCCGCGAGGTCGCCCGCCTTCTCGATGACCGGGCCGGAGGTCACGCGGACGTTGCGGCCGAGTTCCTGGCCGAGGATGAAGGCGAGGGTGGTCTTGCCGAGGCCGGGCGGACCGGAAAGCAAAATGTGGTTCAGCGCCTCGCCGCGGCGCTTCGCGGCGCCGACCATGACCTGGAGGCGCTCGACCGTCTTGGGCTGACCGGCGAAATCGCCGAAGGAAAGCGGCCGCAGGGCCGCCTCCGTGGGGGAAGTCGGGGCCGACAACGCCCCGGTGATGAACCCCAATCCGGTGGCCCCGGCGGCAGGCGGCGCGGCCATTTTTGATTTTTGATTCTCGATTTTGGATTGGGACACGGAGGAAGCGGCAGAGGGTTTAACCACAGATGGCACGGATAGACACGGATGGTCTGATCAACAAGGGCAACCTGTCATCCTGAACGGAGTGAAGGATCCAGGATTCAATTCGCTCGCGGGGATCATGCTGGATTTTTCGCTGGGCTCAGAATGACACGCAAGGGCGGGTTTTGTCTGGCTCGGGAATTCGAAAATCAAAAATCGAGAATCCAAAATCCTGTCAGCGCCACTCCACGTCGGCGCCGAGGGAGCGGAGGTTTTCGACGAAGTTGGGGTGGGCGCGCTTGATGGTGTCGGCGTTCTTCACCACGGATTTCCCCGGGATGCTCGCGGCGACCATGTAGAGCGCGACGGCGGCGCGGATGATGTAGGGGGCCTCGACGGTGGTCGGGCGCAGGGGTTTGGCGCCGAAGACGGTCACGCGGTGCGGGTCGCTCACGACGACGTGCGCGCCGAACTTCGCCAGTTCCGACATCCAGGTGAAGCCGCCCTCATAGACCTTGTTCCAGAACATGACCTCGCCCTTCGCCCGCACGGACAGCGCGATCATGCAGGGCAGCAGGTCCACGGGAAAATAGGGCCAGGGCGCGGCCTCGATCTTGGGCAGGAGGTTGGTTGTGAACGGTTGCTCAACGAGGAGCTTCTGCCGGCGGCGCACGATCGCGGTGTCGCCGTCGTGCTCGACCTTCACGCCGAGCTTGGCGAAGGAGCGCGTGATCAGGTCGAAGTGGTGCGGCAGCGAATTCTTCACGCGCACCTCGCCGCCGGTGATGGCGCCCAGCGCGAGGAAGGTGACGATCTCGTGGTGGTCGCTGGCGATGGTGAACGTGCCGCCCTTGAGCCGGGCGACGCCGGTGACGGTGAGCTGGCTGGTACCGAGGCCCTCGATTTTTGCGCCCATGGCGGCGAGCACGGCGCACATGTCCTGCACATGGGGTTCGCTGGCGGCGTTGAGCAGCACGGACTCGCCCTCGGCGAGCACGGCGGCCATCACGAAATTCTCGGTGGCCGTGACCGACATGTAGTCGGGCCAGTGGCGCGCGCCGCGGAAACGGTCCTTGAGCGAGAGCGTGAGCGTGCCGCCGCGCGTGGCGACCTTGGCGCCGAGTTTCTCGAGGATCTCCAGGTGCGGGTCGAGTTCGCGGATGCCGAGCGCGCAGCCCTTGGCGTTGGCGGGCAGCGCGAATTTCTTCATGCGCTGCAGAAGCGGCGCGAAGAGCAGCACGGAGGAGCGCATGCCGGCGGGGAGTTCGCCGTTGAGGCGACTGCCGTCGAAGCCGGAGTGGTCGAGCGTCATCGTGCCGGCGGCGCGGTCCCAGGCGACGACCGAGCCCTGCTCGGAGAAGAAGGTGACGAGCTTCTCGACGTCGGTGATGAGCGGGACGTTCCGGAGCGTGACCTTGGCGTCGGTGAGGAGCGTCGCGCAGAGGATCGGCAGGACGGAATTCTTGTTGCCCGAGGGCGTGATGGTGCCGCTGAGGGGTTTGCCGCCGTGGATGATGAGGTCGGACATGGACGAACAGTAAAGGGTCTAGGTTCTGGGGTCTGGGGTCCCGGGCCGGGCAGCGCGGGCGGCGCAACCGCGGGGCGATCCATCGGGCTGGATTGCTTCGTCGCTTCGCTCCTCGCAATGACAGGACATGAAAAAGGCGTCCGCGGGTGCGGACACCTTGAACGTGTGTCGCGCGTCAGGCGCGGACAAGTTTTAAGTGGCTCAGATGCTGCCGCTGGAGCGGGTGCCCTGGGACTCGCCGTCGTGGGAGCGACCGCGACCCCCGCGGCCGCCGCGATGACGGCGCTGGCCGCCGCCTTCGCCGCCGCGACCACCACGGCCGCTGCGGTGACGGCGGTGACCTCCCTCGCGGCGCTCGTCACCGGACGCCTCGCCGCCGGCGGAGATCGGGGCGGAAGCGGGCGCGGACTCGCTGCCGAAGAGGCCCTTGAGCCAGCCGAGGAAACCGCCGGACTTGGCGGGGGCCGGGGCGTGGCTGCGCGCTTCGGGCTTGGCCGGAGCGGAGGCCTCGGCACGGGGCGCGTGTTCGCCGGCGGGCCGGCGTTCGCGCGGTGCGCCACCCCAGTTGCGGGGCGTCGGCACGAACTTCACGCCCGGGCGGACGTAGAGGAATTGCGGCGGGATGGAGTCGATATCGACCTCCTCGGCCGGGGCTTCGCTGCGCTCCTCGCGGGGGGCGCGCTCGCGGCGCGGCTCGCGGGTCGGCGAGAAACCTTCGCTCTCCCAAGTCTGGGCGGGCGCGGAACGCTGTTCGGCCGGGGGCAGGATGTTCAGTTCGGCGGGTTCTTCGGCGACCGGGGCGGGCGCCGGAGCCGGGGCGGGCTTGGCGGCAACGGTCTCGATGACGGGGAGCGTCTCGGCGACCGGGGCGGGGACCGGAGCGGCGGGGGCGGCTTCGGCGGCCGGTTCACCGGCAGGAGCGAACGGGTTGGTGTATTCGCGGGGGGCGTTAACGACTTCGATCGCGGTGGGCTTGTAGTCGGACGGAGCAGCGCTGGCGGAGGAGGCCGCGGCGGTGCTCGGACGCTTCCCGCGGGCCAGGCCCGAGCCGCGGGTGGTGCCGAAGGTCGGGAAAGCGGCTTCAGGAGCCGGGGTGGTCGCGGTGGCATCGGCGGGCGCACCGGACGTTTCTGTGGAGGACATGTCTATGTTGTTGGTGGTGAGAGCGCCTGCCCGGAGGCGGCGCGGTTGTTGCCAGCCGGAGCTCGTGGTGTCGTGCTCTCGCCCTTCGATTGCGCTTGGGGCGGACGGCGGCAGGAAAGCAGCAGCATCTTACGATGCATTATGAGGGCAACGCTATTTTTCCCCGGCGCGGGGCTTGCCAGTCGGAAGCGGCCCGCCCAAGCTCCGCGCCCATGGACAAACTTGAGGAGATCTTTCGTATGCAAGATGCGCTCAATAAGCGCATTGGAGTGAATCTGCCCCCGCCCTCCGACGAGGAAAAGGCCAAGTGGATCCTCAACTACACCCGCGCCATGCAGCAGGAAACGGCCGAGCTGATCGACAGTGTGCCGTGGAAGTGGTGGGCCAAATACCAGAAGTTCGACGAGCAGAACGCCAAGGTCGAGGTCGTGGATCTTTTCCACTTCCTCGTCTCGCTCGCGCAGACCCTCGGCATGACCCCGGACGACGTGTATCAGGCCTATCTGAAGAAGAACGCCGTCAACCACCAGCGTCAGGACAGCGGCTACGTGAAAAAGGACGAGGCCGACTCGAAGCACATCTGAGCGAAACGCGGCGCGTTTCTCTCAAGTAACAAGGGGCAGGTTTCCAAGTAACAAGAGAGAGGGCTGCCTTCGGATCGGACCTTGGCCCTTGATCCTTGTTACTTCGCCGTCGATTTATTCGCGGGCGCGCAGGAAGAGGAACACGCCCACATCGTGGCCCAGCGGGCCGGTCATGGTGTTTTCGATGCGCTGGATCTTCACGGTGACCGCGGCGCCATTGCTCGCGGGGCTGAGCGTGAACATGAACACCTCGTCACCGCCGCGTTTGGCCCGGATGAGGAACTTCACTTCCTCGTCGGTGGCCTGGAAGCCTCCGTTGCGGGTCCACTCGCTGGTCCATTCCTGGCGTCCCTCGGTGTTTTTGGTGACAATTTTCAGGCTGCGCTCCTCCTGCACGATCTCGACCTGCGCGATACCGCCGTGGGCCTTGAGCCCACGCGCATGGTCGAACTCCAGCGCGAGCAGCGCGCGCAGCGAAACCGGGCCGTCGTAGGCCGGCTTGGCGGACACCACCGTGCCCTCGCCCTCGTAGGTGCCACCGACGGAGACGGGCGCCGCTTGGAGCGTGGACACGGCGAGGCCGGCAACGGCCAGGGTTACGAAGAGGAAAAGGCGGCGGAACCAGGAAGGGGCGGTGGCGGCATGCATGGGGTGATTTCTCCACCGGGAGCCAACCGCTAAGACCTGCGCCCGGCAATCCGTAATACGGGCAAACTTGAGCAGACTAGATTAAGGGGTAGCCGCTTTGGAGCGCAGTCCCTCGACAGGCTCGGGACCTTGAGCTTGTCGAAACGGCGACAAAGTCCTCGTCCCCTGACCACGCATTCGCCTGCGGCTTAAGCGTGGCTGCAACATTTTGAATGTGCTGCAGGCCGGGCGGTATGTCCGTTCAGACGATGGCGACAAAGCTGCCGTGGAACTCCACGGCGGGTTTGCCGTTGGCGCCCTCGACGACGGACTCGAGGTCCATGCGCGCCTTCCTGAAGCGGCGCAGGTCGTCGAGGAATTCCGCCGCGATGCCCGGAGGCGGGCGCTCGCAGACGGCGCGAAACGTGCCGCGCACGGGCTGGGCGTAGTTGGCGTAGCTCTTCTTCACCACCACATGGCCGTCCACGCCGCCCTCGACGAGGAGCGTCCAGAGTGCGGCGTAACAGGCGAGGGTGGGGAGCGTGTGCAGCGCCCCGCCGAAGGCCGACCCGAGGTGATTTATATTGGGGGCGAGCGGAGCCTCGAGAATCAACCGGCCCGGGCCCGTCTGGACGACGCGGATGCCCATGGCGGCCGTGAGCGGAATCTTGGCGTGGAGAAATTTCTCCAGCGTGGCCGGGGTCATGCTGGCGGGAACGTGGTCGCTCATGCGGGTCGGAATAAACGGGGTGAGCGAGCCGGCGCAAGCGCGGCGGCGAGGTGGAGCCGGCGCTCCGCGCAGGCTGGAGGGCGACGCTTGCGAACCAGCCCGCGCGGAGCGCGGGCTCCACCTCAGTGAGAAATCTTCGTCCGGGGTGTCCGGAATCGCCCGGTTCGTTCGTTGTCTTTACGAACCCTCCGATAAATGAGCACCCCTTCCCAATACATGCTGCTGCTTCTCCAGCCCGGCGCCGGTCCGGGGCCCACGCCGGCCGAACTGCAGGAAATCATGGCGCGCTTCGGCGTCTGGATGGGCGAACTCTACGCCAAGCGGATCGTCGTCGCGACCAACGGCCTCGAGCCCACCGGCAAGATCGTGCGCGAGCCGGGCGGCACGGTGATCACCGACGGTCCTTACGCCGAGGCCAAGGAGATCGTCGGTGGCTACATCCTCATCAACGCCGCCAGCCTCGACGAAGCCGTGCAGATCGCGCGCGGCTGCCCGGGCCTGCACTACCGCCTCGCCGTCGAGGTGCGCCCCGTCAAGAACATGGCGCGCTGAAATTTTCCTCCTCCCTCCCTTAGCCAGAAAACGTCATGAGCACTCCGTCCCCTTCCTTCATGTTCATCTTCCGCGAGCCGGTGACGGCGAGCGGCCAGGCTCCGGTGGAGACACCGGAATCCTTCCAACGCTGGCTCGATTGGGTCGGGCGCCTGCGCGCCCAGGGCCAATATGTCGGCGGTGATCCGCTCGAGCCGGCCCCCGGCGGCGTGTTGCGCGGCAAGCAGACCGTGTCGGTCACCGACGGCCCCTACGCCGAGGCGAAGGAGATCGTCGGCGGCTACATGGTGATCCGGGCCGGCAGCCTCGCCGAGGCGATGACGATTGCCCGCGAATGCCCGGGCCTGCCCGACGGTGGCTCGGTGGAGGTGCGCCAGGTGATGCCGGTGATGGAGTGAGGCCGCGTCACTCCCCGATGGGATTGATCAAGGCGTGCGTTCTGCGGCGGCCAACCGCGAGTCGCATAAGCCGCACGTCCGCGCGACCGCCTCCGCCAGCAATTCCGGACAGCGCGCGAGCGCCTCGGGCAGCGGCAGGCCGGCGGGCGTGATGGCGTGATGAAACCCGTCTGCGGTGATCCCGAGGCTGCCGGCGAAAACATGCGCCGTCTTGCCCTGCCGGCGGGCCTCCCGCACCAGCGAACCCGGACCCTTGCCCGCGAGCGAAGTCGCGTCGAAGCGGCCCTCGCCGGTGATCACGAGGTCTGCGGCGGCGATCCGGTCGGCGAGGCCGAGCCAGTCCGAGACGAGTTCGAAACCCGGCGTCAGGGTCGCTCCGGCCGCGACCATCAGGCCGCACGCGATGCCGCCGGCCGCGCCGGCGCCCGGGGTTTCGGTGGCGGTGAACGGCTGCCCCGCTGCCGCGCAGAGCAGCGCGGCCACGCGGGCCATCTCCGCGTCGAGGCAGGGCACGTCGGCCGGTTTCAGGCCCTTTTGCGGACCGAAGGTGGCGGTCGCGCCGTGCGCCCCGAGGAGAGGATTCACCACATCGCAGGCGATGATGATCCGCGGCAGGCACGCGCCGCCGCCAATCCGTCGGAGGTGCGGCCAGTTTTCCGGCAACGGCTCACGGTCGAACAACCACCCGAGTGCGGCGAGGGCGCCGAGGCCGAGGTCGTTCGTCGCGCTGCCGCCCACGCCGAGCACGATCACGCTGGCCCCGGCGTCGCGGGCGTGGCCGATCAGTTCTCCGGTGCCGCGCGTGGTGGTGCGCCACGGGTTGCGCCGGTCCGGGGGCACCAGTTCCAGCCCGCTGGCGGAGGCCATGCCGATGACGGCGATCCGTTCCGCGGGCGCGAGCGCAAGCCGCGACCGGACCGGCGGCGGCAACTTGGCCGCATCCACGAAGCCGATGGGCGCGCGGACCGTTGCCCCCATCGGCCCGGTCACGGCGTGGCAATCGAGCCGGCCGTGCGCGGCCTTGGTCAGGATTTCGCCGAACGATTCGCCGCCGTCGGTCAGCGGGCAGAGGTCGAGCTCCCAATCCGGGTGCGTGTGGCGCAGCACCCGGGCGGCGACCTCACACGCGGCCTCGGCGGAGAGGGCGTCCTTGAACTTGTCGAAGGCGATCAGAGCGCGCATGGGAAAACTTTCGGAGCGGGCGCGGGGTTCAGGCCAGTTCGCTTTCCGGCGCGCGCAGGGTCCGGCCCTCGTTCCAGACGCCCTCGACCATGATGACGCGGGTCTGCTCGGGCAGGCCGCGCTCGTTGCGCTCCAGCTGGCCCACGATGGCGTCGATGGCGGTCGCGCCGAGCAGCCGGCCGTTCTGCCAGATGCCGCTGCAGGAGTGCGGCCGCTCCGGCAGGGCCAGGCTGGCAAAACCAAGATCACGCGGCACGCGACGGCCGACCTTTGCCAGGTGGTCGAGCAGCACATCGTGCGCCGGGGTGACGATCACGTCGGGCTTTTCCTTTTTCAGCCATGCCATGACGGGCGCCAGATGGGCCCAATCCTCGAGCAGCAGCGTCTTGGTGAGGCGAAACCGGGGCATGAGGTGCCGGCCCGCCAGCAGCCCGCCGTCCCAGCGGGCGTGGAAGTGCTGCCGATGCTGGCGCAGCAGGAGCAACCCCGGCCGCTCGTAACCGCGCCGGTGGCATTCGCGGGCCACCTGCAGGCTGGAGAAAAAATGATCGTTGCACACCGAGGTGATCGTGAGCGAGGGCAACGGCACGCCAAGGCGCACGGCGGAAAATTGTTCCCAGGCCAGGCCCGGCGGCGGCGCCCCGGCCGGGAGCGGACCGAGCAGCAGCCCCTGGATGCCCCGGTGGTGCAGCATGGCGCTGAAGCGCGCCGCCGACATGCCGTCGCGGTGCAGCCAGAACTCCTCCGTCCGGTAACCGAGCTGCTCGGCGCGGGCGATGGCGCCCTCGCGCATCTGGCGCACCGTGAGGCTGGCGGTTTCACGCCAGCCGTGCTCGGAGTCGAGTCCGTTGACCAGCGCGAGCACGGGGTGATCCTGCCGCGGACGCCCCTGCCGCCGGCTGCGCATGAGAGCCGAGACGTAGGGGTTGGGCCGGTAGCCGAGCCGCTCGGCCATCGTGCGGATCCGGGCGCGGGTCGCCGCGGGGATGCGCGGGTTGTTTGCGAGGGACATCGAGACCGTGGCCTGCGTCACGCCGGCCTGGGCGGCGATGGTCTTCATGGTCACGGGGCGCGGCATGGGCGGGGTTGCTTAACCAGATAAGCACAAGCAGCCCGGGCTCCTGCCAAGCAAAATGGGTTTGTTGCGGCCCGGGGTTTGAAGAAAATGCTGAACGGTATAACCAGTCGCGCACTTGCCTGCGCCGGTCCGGCCCCAGACTTCGTCCCATGCTTTCGCTCCTCGCCCTGTCGCTTGCCCTGCTGCCCGCGTTTAATTTGGCGGGCCATGAAAAACCCCGGCTGCTCCGGCAGGCGGAGGCTGCGCAGGTGGCCGAGCCCGTCACGATCGTGAGCGTGCGCAATCCGCGCAGCGCCGGCGGGGCGCACGACTTCTCGTCGGAGGGCGACTACTGGTGGCCGGACCCGGCGAATCCCGAAGGGCCCTACATCCAGCGCGACGGTCTGAGCAACCCCGACAACTTCGTCGCCCACCGCCGGCTGATGCTGGATTTCACGCGCGATGTCGGCACGCTTGCGTCGGCTTACAAGGTCACCGGCGACGAGCGCCACGCTGCCGCCGCGGTGCGGCACCTGGAGGCGTGGTTTGTCACGCCGGCCACGCGCATGAACCCGAGCCTGCTTTATGCCCAGGCCATCAAGGGCCGCGTCACCGGCCGCAGCATCGGTGTGATCGACACGTTGCACCTCGCCGAGGTGGCGCTCGCGGTCGAGGCTCTGCGCGGCTCACAGGCGCTCACCGCGGAGAAAGACGCGGCCATCACCGGCTGGTTCCGCAATTACCTGAACTGGATCTCGACGCACCCCTACGGCGTCGAGGAGAGCCGGGCGAAGAACAACCACGGCACCTGCTGGACGCTGCAGGCGGCGTGTTTTGCGCGGCTGGTGGGCGACGAGGCGATGCTGGCCGAGTGCCGGCGGCGGCTCGTCGCGGTGCACCTGCCCGACCAGATGGCGGCGGACGGCAGTTTTCCGCAAGAGCTGCGCCGCACCAAGCCCTACGGCTACTCGATCTTCAACCTCGACGTGATGGCCGCGGTCGCGGTCGTGCTGTCCACGCCGGAAGACGATCTCCTGCGTTTCACGCTGCCCGACGGACGCAGCCTCGTGCGCGGCGTGGAATTTCTGGCCCCGTTCATCGCGGACAAGGCAAAGTGGCCGGGCCAGCCCGACGTGATGTATTGGGACGAGTGGCCCGTGCGGCAGCCGTTTTTGCTGTGGGGTGCGCAAAGCACGGGCCGGAACGACTGGCTCAAGCTCTGGCTGTCGCTGGAGGCGGCTCCCCAGGTTGAGGAAGTGCGGCGCAACTTTCCCATCCGCGAGCCGGTGTTGTGGACGCGGGGGAAGGGGTGAGGAGTGGCAAGAGTTTTTGTGGAGCCGGCCCGCCCTCGGGCCGGTTTTCGATCTCCGGGACGGGGGCGCCCCGGCTCCATTTCAGAGGAGCGGTGCCCGCAGCAATAAAGGCGGAGCCTTGCGGCTCCGCCTTCCTATCTATCCTGACTGACCCAAAACTCAGTCGCGGGAGAGGCCGAGCGTGTAGCTCACGAAGACGCCGCGCGGGTCGCCGAGGGTCCGGTTGACCTTCAGGTAGTCGCGGTCGAAGACGTTGTTCACGTTGAAGCGCAGCTGGTGGCTGAGCGCGGAACCCTGTTTCCATGAATAGGTGACACCGAGATTCCAGAGGGTGAACGACGGCACGGTGAGCTTCCACTGGTTGGTGGTGCGGGTGAGGCTGCGCACGCCGCCGGCGCCGGTGGCGTAGGTGTCGCCGGCGTTGGGGGCCTCGGTGGGGGTCTCGGCTACGTAGGTCACGCCAAGGTTCGCGGAGAAGCCCTTCAGCCGGCCCTCGCTGCCGCTGTACTTCAGATAGACGCTGCCGTTTTCCGGCGAGATGTTCTGCACCTTGCGGCCGACGGACAACGGAAACGCGGTGCCGAAGTCGCTGTAGATGGCCTTCACGTGGCCGAAGCTCAGGCCGGTGGACCAGTGGCGGTCCACCGCCCAGTTCACGTCGGCTTCCCAGCCGGTGTCCTTCTGGTCGCCGTCGGGGCGCGTGATCTGCACGAAGTTGCCGGAACCGACGGGCGATTCCTCAATGTCGGTCACACGGACGTTGAAGCGGCGGATGTCGAACAGGCCGATGGTGTAGTTGAGGCGGTCGCCGAACAACGAGCCCTTGATGCCGTAGTCCCAGCCCTTGGCGGTTTCGGGCTGGTAGAGCGGGTTGGCGATGTCGGCCGGGTTGTCGGTCTGGTTGACGAAGTAGCTCTCGGCGTAGTTGGCATAGACGCGGAAGCTGTCTCGCACCTTGTAGAGCACGCCGAAATTGGGCTTGGTCTGGTTGACGGTGCGCTTGACGACGACGGGGTTGGTGAGCGTGCCCTGGACGCCGTTTACGGTCGCGAGGTATTCGAGTTCGCTGAACTTCACCTTGTCGAAGCGCGCGCCGAAGTAGGTGAGCAGCGCGTCGTCGAGCCAGCGGGCCTCGTGGCGGACCATGCCGCCGAAGACCGTGGCGCGGCGGCGGGTGAGGCGCGTGAGGTTGGCGAGCGGGGCGTCGTCGAGGCCGGCGCCGAAGTAGGTGAGCGGGGCGACAGGCCGGTAGTCGGGCGTGAGCGCCACGACGCGGCCCGAGCCGGCGGCGGACCAGGCGGCGAGCGCGGCCGCGGCGCCGCTGTTGCGCGTGGGGTCGTAGCGGTAGTAGTCGTTGAAATCGACGGTCACGAGCGTCTTGTTGGCGACCCGGCCGCCGAGCAGGTCGTAGCGCGCGACGGTGTCGAACTGCAGACCGCCGCCGTCCTCGAAGATCAGGCCGCGGTTGGGCGCGGCGCCGCGCGTGGAGGTGAGGTTGGCGGAGGCGGTGGTGCTGTTGATGGTGACGGCGCCGAAGCCGGTGTTCTGGTTGTAGTCCCAGCGGTCGGCGGCGAAAATCTGGCCGCCGACACGGATGCTCACGGTGTCGTTGAGCTGGCGGTCGTAGGAGAAGTAGCCGGTGTTGGAGCCGCGGTAGAGCTCGCTGTGCGGGCCGAAGGCGTTGTAGCGCGCGAGATTCATGGCGTAGCCGACGGCCTCATCGTCGAGATTGCTCGCGGTGCTCTTCAGGTCGGTCACGACCGGCGCGGCGCCCTGCGGAGCGTTGCGGTATTGCTTGAAATACTCGGCCGAGACGAGGAGGCGGCCGCCGTTGTCGAACTCATGCTTGAGGGCGAGAAAGGCCTGGTTTTCACGGATGTGGAACCAGTCCATGAGGTCGGCGCCGCCGCGGTTATACTGGCTGGCGATCAGGATGTGGTAGGTCTTGGGCGAACCGAGCGTGCCGGTGCTTTGCAGGGTCGCCTGGGCGGTGTCGTAGCTGCCGCCGCGGAGCGTGAGCTTATAAGCGTTCTCCTTGCGCGGGCCTTTTGAGATCATGTTCACCATGCCGCCGGGCGAGGTGCGGCCGTAGATGCCGGCGTTGGGGCCCTTGATGATCTCGAGGCGGTCGATGTTGGTCTGACCGTAGCGGCCGAGGCGGTAGAAACCGTCGCGCAGCTGCGAACTGGAGGTGAAGCCGCGGAGGTTGAAGCCGCCGCCGATGTCGAGGCCGGTCATGCCGCCGACCCCCACGAGCGTGTCGTCGAGCTGGAACAGCGCGAAGTCCTCGAAGAACTCGCTGGTGACGACGTTGACGGTGTAGGGCAGGTCCTTGATCTGCGTGGCGACGCGCGTGCCGGTCATGGTCTCGGCGGCGACGTAGCCGCGGTTTTCGTCGGCCTTCACCTCGAAGGGTGAGAGCTTGAGCACCTCTCCGTCGGCCTTGGGGTCGGGGACGGCGGGGGGATTGGCAGTTTGGGCCAGCACGGCGGGGAGTGCGGCAAGGGCGGCGAGAACCGCCCCGAAGGGGTGGCGAAGGGGCTTCATGGTGTAGGTGGGGTGGACCAGTCGCGGCGCAGATCGAGGCGTCGCGTCCGGAGGGGTGGTTGGCCGCACCGTAGCGGACCCTCGCGCGGCAAAAAGAATCGCGACGGTTACATCCTTAACTACAGCCGTCGTCGGAGCCGTTTGGCCGGGGCGGGCGCTGGGGATAAATCGGCATTGTCGGGTCGGACCGTGCGCGGGTAGCATGATGGCATGAAACCGGTGCAGGCTCCCTCGCGTTGGCGTCGCAAACTCTGGATCGCAGGCGGACTGCTCGCCGCCTATGCCGTGGGCGGATTCCTCGTCGCGCCCGGGATCGTGAAGTCGCAGCTGGAGAAGCACGCCACCGCCGCGCTCGGCCGCACCGTCACGGTGGGCAAGGTGAAGGTGAACCCCTTCGCCGTTTCGCTCACCCTGGAGGACTTGGATGTGCGCCTGAAGGAGGGCACCGGCTCCTTCCTGCGCTGGCGCCGGCTTTATGTGAACGCCGACCCGCTGACCTCCGTGGTCGGAGCGTGGAAACTCGGCGCGGTCGAGCTCGACGGGTTTCAGGTGACCGCGATCCTGCACCCGGACGGCACCTTCAACTTTGCCGACATCCTGGAAAAACTCACCGCGGCGCCCGCCGGGGCTCCGGCCGCCGGGCCGGGCAAACCGCCGCCCGCGGTGCAGGTCGGCCGTTTGGTCGTGCAACAGGCGCAACTGAACTTCGTGGACGAGTCGCGTTCGCGGCCGTTCTCCACCGCGCTGGGGCCGGTCAGTTTCAACCTCACGGAATTCCACACCACGGCCGAGCGCGGCGCGCCCTATCATTTCGAGGCGGTCTCGGAGAGCGGCGAGCGTTTCACCTGGACCGGCACGATCAGCGCGGCGCCGCTGTCGTCCGCGGGCGAGTTGAAGCTGGAGAACATCCAACTACCCAAATATGCGGCCTACTACGCCGACTTCGTGCAGGCCGATCTCACCGGCGGCCGCCTCAGCGTGGGCGGACGCTATGAGGCGAAGTTCGACCGCGAGAACCGCGAGATGAAGCTGCTGGGCGGCACCCTGCAGCTTCGCGACTTGAATCTCGTAGAACGCAGCAACCAGCACCCCGTGTTAGCACTTCATGAATTGGGAATTCAGGGAATCACCGCTGACATTTTTCGACATCAGGCGCAGATTGGAACGATTGGAATGGGCGGAGGGCAGCTCAACGTGCGGCGAGAGGCAGACGGTTCGATTAACCTGCTCCAATTGCTGCCGGCGAGAACGGGTCCACGGGCAAATGAAATGGCCGTCTCTTCGCGTGCGTCCGGAGGGGATCCAATCAATTTCGTGATCCGAGAAATTGACCTGCGGGACTTCGGCATCGTAGTGGAGGATCTGGCAACCCCTCGCAGCACACCGCTCGCAACCACGATCGTGCGTCTTGGTCTTTTGGAGGTCACACTGGCCGAAAAGGCAGAGATACCACTGGACATGTCCCTCACGTGGGCACCGACGGGCACCGTGAACGTCAAGGGCGTCCTGGCGCTCATGCCGGAGTTAAAGGCGTCGCTGCAAACTGATGTGGCCAAATTCTCCTTGATCCCTCTCGGTCCCTACTTGGAGCGGTTTGCAAACGTCCACCTCGCCCAAGGCGCGGCTTCGGGCAGCGGAATGGTGACCTTTCAGATGAGCGGCGACACCCCGGCCATCACCTTCGACGGCGGCTTGACGGTGGCGCAACTCGGCTTGGTGGACGCCGCGCACAACGAACCGCTGGTCGGATTCACGTCGCTCTCACTTACCGGGCTCAAGGCCAGCACCGCCCCGCAGCTCACCGTGAGCGTCGACGAAGTGAATTTCACCGCGCCCTATGCGCGCGTTTTCGTGGCCAAGGACGGAGCGTTCAACCTCGCGGCCTTGGCTCAGACCTCCACGCCGGCGGCCCCGGCCGAGGGCGCCGACCCGGCGCCTCCGGCTCCACTCGCGCCGGCACCCGCACAGGCGGCGGCGCCTTTGCCGAAGATCACCATCGGTCGGGTCGTGATCGCGGACGGTGATTTCAGTTTCGCGGACGGCTCGCTCGAACCCAACGTGCGCCTGGCTGTCACGCAGTTCGGCGGCACCATCGCGGGACTTTCCTCGGAAAATCTCGCGCGCGCCGACGTGGATCTGAAGGCGTCGGTCAACGGTGCCGGCCCCATCGCCATCACGGGCCGGATGGACCCGCTCGGCGTGAAAAAGTTCGTGGACCTGAAGGTGGACTTCCGGAACGTGGACCTCGTCCCGCTCAGTCCCTACAGCGGCAAGTTCGCCGGCTTCGAGCTCGCGCGCGGCCAGCTGAACCTCGATGTGAAAGCCAGGCTCGACGACAAGCAGCTCGACGCGGAGAACGTCATCACCCTGAACCAGTTCACCTTCGGCGCCCCGGTGGAGAGCCCCGACGCCACCAAGCTGCCCGTGCGGCTGGGCGTCGCCTTGCTCAAGGACATGGACGGGAAGATCGTGATCGACGTGCCCATGACCGGCAGCATCGACGATCCGAGCCTGCGCATCGGCAAGGTGGTGTGGCGCGTGATTGGCAACCTGCTGACCAAGGCCGCCACCTCGCCCTTCGCCTTGCTGGGCTCGATGTTTGGCGGCGGCGGCGACGAACTGGCGTTCCAGGAATTCGCCCCCGGCGGCCGCGAATTGCTGCCGGCCGAGACGGCCAAGCTGGCGACGATGGTCAAGGCTCTCACGAACCGGCCGGGCCTGAGCCTCGCCATCGAGGGCGGCTTTGACGCCCCGGCCGACACGGCCGCGCTCCGGCAACACAAGCTCGCGGCCCTGCTGCGCAGCCGGATCTGGGAGGAGATGCGCGCGGCCAATCCGAATCTGCCGCCGCCAGAGCAGCTGGAGATCGCCCCCGAGGCCCGGGCCGCGATGCTGAAGAAACTCTTCGACGAGAAATTTCCCCCGGGCACTGAACTGGTCGCGCCCCCGCCTCCCGCCCCCGCCGTGGCCGCCGCGCCGGCCCCGGTGCGGAAAAATCTGCTTCGCCGCGTCGTGGACGCCTTCACCACTCCGCCGGCGCCGGCCACACCGGCCGCGGACCCCGTGGTGACAACGGTGCCGGACCCGGCCACCGCCACCGGACCCACGCCGGAGGAAATGACCGCCCGCCTTGTCGAGACGATGGAGGTCACCGACAACGACCTGCGCGCGCTGGCCGAGTCCCGGGCGCAGCGCGTGCGCGACTATTTCCTCACCGAAGGAAAAATCGCGGGCGACCGGCTTTTCCTCTCCGCCGGCAGCCCGACCCAGGCGGAAAACAAGGGGCCGCGCGTGTTCCTGTCGCTGCAGTGATCACGCAGATGGAGCCGGCCCGCTCGCGGACCGTTTGCTTGCAATTCCGGGAAGAGGTCGCCCCCGGTGCCGGTCTCTTCTCCTACCAAATGCCAGAAGCTTTTAGATTATTGTCATCGCGAGGCCCGCAGCGCGGGCCGTGGCGATCCAGTCCCTCGACGGGCTCGGGACCTTGAGTGGTTCGACTTTGCTCACCACCCTGAGCCAGTCGTAGGGCTTGTCGAAACGGCTGGATTGCTTCGTCGCTACGCTCCTCGCCATGACAGTCTAAAAGCTATGGGACGCTGGTATCAGCCGGAATCCGTCGATCAGGGTGGAGCGACCTGCTCCTCAGGGCGCTGGCCACGCAGCGGTCTTCCTCAGCGCGTTGGGGAGCAACGCGCTCCACCGTTTGGTCCGGCGGATGGGGTCGCCCTCACGCCGACACCGTGTCGAGGATGGCGCGCAGGCGGGCGGCGAGTTCGCCGATTTCAAATGGTTTCTTGATGATGTGCTTCACGCCCGAGCTCCAGGCGGCCTGCTCGGAGAGTTTGTGCACGTAGCCTGAAGTTAGCAGCACCGGCAGATCGGGCCGGAGGGCGGTGAGCTGGGCAGCAAGTTCGTTGCCGGTCATCCCGGGCATGGTCAGGTCGCTGAGCACGGCGCAGAACCGGCCGGGTCCGCGGCGGAAATCCTCCAGCGCGGCTAGCGGGTTCTCGAAGGCGGTGACGGTGAAGCCGAGGCGTTGCAGCATGCGCTCGCTCACGTGGCGCACGGCGGGATCGTCGTCCACCAGCAGCACGGTGCGCCCCTGGCCGAAGGCCTCGAAGGGCGTGCTGGTCGCGGGCGGGTTGGCCCGGGGCGCGGCGGAATTGGCTGCGGCCGGCAGGTAGATGACGAAAGTCGTGCCGACACCGCGGGCGCTTTCCACGACGATGGCGCCCTGGTGGCTCTGGACGATGGAGTAAACCATCGTGAGACCGAGCCCGGTGCCCTCGCCGGTGGGCTTGGTGGTGAAGAACGGCTCGAAGATGCGCGGCAGCACCTCGTCGGCGATGCCGATGCCGGTGTCGCGCACGGTCAGGCGGAGCGTATGGTCGGTGCGGATTTGCGGATGGCGGCGGAGCAGGTCGGGCGAGGGCGCGAGGGATTCCAACGTCACGCTCAGCAGCCCGGGTTGGTCGCGCATGGCGTGGGCGGCATTGGTCCCGAGGTTCATCAGCACCTGGTGGATCTGTGCCGAGTCGCAGAGCACGGCGGGCAGTTCCGGTGCGATTTCCGTGCGCATCTCGATGGTGGCGGGCAGGCTGGCGCGGAGGAGTTGCATGGCCTCCTGCACCACGGGCCCCAGCGGGCGCGGCTGCCAGTCATGCTGGCCGCGGCGGCCGAAGGCCAGGATGCGGCCCACGAGATCGCGGGCGCGGCGGCCCGCGCGTCCGGCCTCGCGCAGGCTGGCCCGGGCGGGATGCTCGTCGGGCAGATCGAGCGCCGCCAGCTGCAGGTGGCCAAGCAGGCCGGTGAGGATGTTGTTGAAATCGTGCGCGATGCCGCCGGCGAGCGTGCCGAGGGCGTCCATTTTCTGGGCATGCTGGAGCTGCTCTTCGAGGCGGGCGCGGTATTCCTCCTCCAACCGGCGCTCCGAGACGTCCTGGTTGATGCCATAGGTGCGAATGGTGCGACCGGTGGCATCCTTCACGATGGAGATGTTCACCAGCATCACGCCGAGCGAGCCGTCCACGCGGCAGAATGGGTGTTCCAGCTGGCGCTGGTAGTGGGGGTCCGCGGCGGCGATCGCGGCCTCGATCTCACGGCGCACGACGGTGATCTCCTCGGCCGGGATGAAGCGCTGGGCATAGTCCTCGGCCAGCATGCTGCGGCTGCCTTCCAGCTCGGCGGAGGTGCCGAGGATACGCAGAAAGTTGTCGTCGAAGGTGAAGCGTCCGGTCGCGACATCGAGTTCCCAGTGGCCGAGGCGAGCCATCTGCATGGCGAGTTCGAGCTTGTGCTGGTAGTCGTGCAGCGAGGCCGCGCTGGAGCGGCGCTCGGTGAGGTCGCGCAGCGCGGTGAGGCGCAGGAGCTTGCCGCCGTGGATGACGGCGCGGCCGAGGGCCTCCGCCTCGAAGCGGGAACCGTCCTTGCGCAGGAAACTCACCTCGTAGTTGGTCTCCAGGTTGCTGGCGATGGCGGCGCGGACGGCCGGCCGTGACTCGGGGGCGACGAGGTCGAGGGTTTGCCGGCCGATTAACTCTTCGCGGGTGTAGCCGAAGATGCGGAGGGTCGCCTCGTTGACGTCCACGATCAAGCCGTTGTCGCTGATGGCCATGCTGTCGAAGCCGTCGGCAAAGACGGCGCGATAGACGCCGGCCCCGTCCGCACAAAGCGGAGCGGGCCCAGACGACGTGGACGCGGGCGGGAGATGGCTCATGGACTGCGCCCATTCCAATCGGAACCGTCCGGAAAACTTGAGACCGATATGACGTAAACGCCGCTCAAGTGCGTTCGGCTAATGCAGCCGTTAAGCGCGGCGACTGGGGCGGGAGGGGAAGTGTGGCGGGGAGTCTCTGCAAGTGGCTGAAACACTGAAAACGGTGTGCGGCGTAGGGGATTTTACAGGAGACAAGGGAGGGAGTGGCAGAGAGGTTTGCCCACGGAACACGCGGAAGACACGGAAAGGGAAGCGACCGGACCTTGGGGCCACGAAAAGGCCCTATGTGTCACGACCTTGAACGGAGCTGAACGGGACTTTTATCCGTGAACCTCCGTGTCATCCCTGGCTAACCTCGGGCATGGAATGCAGATCCGGCTGTGGCGCGTGTTGCATCGCGCCCAGCATCACCTCGCCGATCCCGGGCATGCCGCACGGCAAACCGGCGGGGATTCCGTGCGTGCAGCTGCTGCCGGATATGCGGTGCGCGCTCTTCGGTCGGGCGGAGCGGCCGGCTTTTTGCGTGAGCCTGCGGCCGACTCAGGAGATGTGCGGGGCTTCCCGGGAAGAGGCGCTGGCGCACCTGACCGGGCTGGAACGAGCGACGAGGCCGGGTATTTGAACCAACGAACGGGTTAAACACAGAGAGCACAGAGGACGCGGAGAAACGCAGGGGTGGCAGGTGATCGGTCTTATGGCAGGTGCAGGTTGCCCGGATTCTGCCGGGCATCCCACAGGCGAAGAATTTCAACCGTTCGGCTGGGTTCGTTGACGCGCTAGATGATGACGTGATGCGGTGGGTGGGAGAGTTTTCGGAGCTGCGGCCGGCTGCGCATGGCCGGGCCACGGTAGGGCAACAGGCCCAAGGCGTCGGCCGCATCGAGCAAGGCATGCCCCAATCGCCGGGCGGCGGCCGGATTCTTGTCCGCCAGAAAGGCAACTATGGCCGCCAAGTCCTGCCCGATCCGGGCCGAGTAAACTACCTTGTCGTCCATTCCTCGATCTTCCGACGGAGTTCGGTGACCGGGATGGTGGGTTCTTCGACCAACGAGCGTAGGCCTTCATCGGCTGCGGCCAACATTTCAGGGGATTCTTCATCCAGCAACCAGTGCCGCAGCTCCTGCAGTTCGGCCGGTGGCAGCTGGCGGATCGCCTCCTGAATCTGCGCGAGCTTGGTCATCTCTGTCTGAGCGTAGCCGGTCCGGGCGGCCGGACAACTGAAATTCTACCGATCCCCTTGCTCAGGCTGACGGCCGGATGCGCAAAAGGGGATGCGCAAAAGGGGGGCATGCTGGGGTTGCCCTGATTTGACGGACAGTGACACCTTGCCCCCTGATCGAGATCCAATAGGCTTGGGAGCGATGGCGAAATTTCGCTCACCCATCGCGCAGGACTTTCAGCCGCACAGTCTCGCCATGACCAGACCACCCAATTCACGCCCTCGCGCTCACTTCATCCCTTCTGTCTCTTTTCCTGAGATGGAACAATACGTTAGACGTAGAGCGGCTTGTTCGTCGGGGCGCTTGACCGGTCGCGGCACGATTGGCGTGTTTGGGACCAAAAACGCACCGCGGCATGGTGCCGGCCCTTCTCCTGCGGGAGTGTGGCTCTCTTGCCTGGTTCGGGCGGAGCAACCGGCCTTTTGAGGTCGGGGTAATGCGATGATCGATTCGGAAACCAGTTTCGTGTCAGGGTCGGCTGAACCCACCGGCATCCGCCGGTGCCACCATGCAGGTGCCCGGCAGCCGGGACATCCCTTGCAACGATTGCGAGCGGTGTATTCGCATCTGCTCGCAATTTTGGTGACGGCCGCCGTGTTGACGGCGGCGAACGGACAGGAGCCGTCCGCTGCGTCAGAGCGCTTCGCCATCGTCGGGGCCCGCGTGTTTGACGGCGAGAGGACACTGACGGATGCCACGGTGTTGGTGAGCGCCGGCCGCATCGAAGCAGTCGGCATCGGCCTCGCGGTGCCCGAGCGCTTCGCCCTCGTTGACGGTGCCGGCCGGACGCTGCTGCCCGGTTTGATTGACGCCCACGTGCATGCGCGGGCGGGGGGAGCAGCGCGGGCGCTGGCATTCGGCGTGACGACCGAACTCGACATGTTCACCGATCCCGCGCTCGCCCGTGAGATGCGCGCGGGGCAGGCTGCGGGAACGGCCGATGCACGCGCCGACCTCTTTTCCGCCGGCATCCTCGCGACCGCGCCGGGCGGCCACGGCACGCAGTATGGCTTTCGCATACCGACGATTTCTACACCCGCCGAGGCACCGGCGTTCGTTGATGCCCGCCTCGCCGAAGGGTCTGACTACCTGAAAATTGTCCTCGATGACGGCCGGGCGTTCGGCGTCGCCTTTCCGACGCTCGACGCAGCGACCGTTGGCGCGCTCGTGAAGGCCGCCCACGGGCGCGGCAAGCTGGCCGTTGTCCATGTGGGATCGCTGGCCGGAGCGGAGATGGCGATTGCGGCCGGAGCCGACGGACTGGTCCACCTCTTCGCCGACCGGCCGCCGCCGGCCGACTTCGTCCGTCGCGCGCGAGAGGCGGGCGCCTTTGTCGTGGCGACGCTCGGCGTCACGGGAACGACCACCGGCGTTCCCGCCGGGCGCGAGTTGGCGGCCGATGCGCGAGTCGCCCCCTACCTCGACGCGGCCGAGCACGAACTACTGCGCCGGGCTTATCCGCGCCAGCCGGGTAGCCGGATCGACCTGACAAACGCCGCAACCGGAATCAGGGCGTTGGCTGAGGCGGGGATTCCAATCCTCGCCGGTTCCGACGCGCCGAATCCGGGGACCGCTCACGGCGTGACGATGCACGGAGAACTTGAGCTCCTGGTAAAGGCCGGGTTGTCGCCCACTGCGGCGCTTACCGCCGCCACGGCCGCGCCGGCCGATGCCTTCCGCCTCGCCGACCGCGGCCGTATCCGACCCGGTCTGCGCGCCGATCTGCTGCTCGTGGAGGGCGACCCGACGACGGATATCACGGCGACTCGCAACCTCGTTGCGATCTGGAAAAGGGGTGTCCGCTTCCAGCGGCCCCGGCACGACGTGGTCTTGGCCGAGCCGCCGAAGCGCGGGGGAGGACGAGTCAGCGATTTCGAAACCGCCCTCGGTTCGTCCTTCGAAACAGATTGGAAGACTTCGACCGACGCCGTGATCGGCGGGAAGTCGACCGCCAGCCTTACGCGCCTGGCGGAGGGAGCCGACGGGTCACAGGGGGCGATGCGCATCACGGGGGCTGTCGCCGCGGATTCGCCGAACGGCTGGGCCGGAGCGGTTCTCCATCCGGGTGGACGACAGGGAACGGCGGTGGACCTGTCGGCAACCCCGGTCCTCGCTTTTGCCGCTCGCGGTTCGGGGACCTACGATCTCTCGATTTTCGCCCGACGCTTCGGCCTGGCGCCAGTCAGTCGCTCGTTCACCGCCGACGCCGAGTGGCGGCGCTACGTCGTGCCCTTCGCGGAGCTCTCGGGTTTCGACGGCCGCGACGTGACCGCGATTTTTATCGGATCGATAACCGCCGGCGCTTTCACGCTCGACATCGACGACGTCGAACTGCGGCCCAGCCAGGAGTAACCTCAATCACGGGGGCACACCTCCATTGCCCAGCATAACACCTCCGCGCGGCGCGGCCCTTCAGGGATTCAATTCTTGAACCGGTATTCCGTCATTCGCCGGAGCTCTGCTGGGGCGATGCTGGCTCTTGGCGCAGACCGCAGGGAAGTCCTCCGGTTCAGGGGCTGGTTTCCACCGACTTGGGGAAGGCCCGGGTCATGTTGATGTCGGAGGTGATCTTCTCGGGGCTCGGCAGGTCAGAGGGTTTTTTGCGCGAGGAGGACAGAGGATCGGAAGCGCATCCGGACAGGAGCCCGGCGAAAACGAAGAGCAGTATCACGGTCTTCATGATGTGTCAGTTTGCAGGCTGGACCTGGCCTTGGCGAGCCTACGGTGCCGCGGGAGGCTCGGGCTCAGCGGGTGCGCCGAGGGCCCAAACAGACAGCAGGACACTTCACCCTCGTGCTCAGGCTAATGCCGCTACCGGCGGCTGCGGAAACATGCCCTGCTGCTGGTGATGCCGGGGAGACTGTAGAGCTGCCCAGATTCATCAATTTATGCAGCCTAAATCCCAAGCCAGCCTGACCCATTTTCTGGCTCCTATCATCGCTACCAGAAGATTGCATTCCGCCGGATCATACCGGCCTCAGTAAGGGTCTGATAAGTTAACCGGAGAAGTCGTTATTATGTTTCCAGAGCTCGGTATGAGCCCACTCATCAGCCTCTTTTTCTTTAGTTTCATAATCCATAGCTGGGCTATGCTTCAATATGTGATGAGCAACTTCGTGCAGTAAGAGAAAGGCAAGAAGCCATTGCGGCTTGCTTGTGTCTGCATAGTATAGCGATGGGGAGAGCCCTCGTCTTGCCAGCCGGAGATAAGTCTTCTGATGCTCCTCATGGGTCACAGGCCAGCGCAGCACAATCCACACATCAGGACCGCCCGGGATATCGTCAGCTTGGATGCTCAGTCCTAGGGTCGTTTCTTTGTAATCTTTATTGTCACCATGGCTTCTGGCAGCAGCACATAGTTTGTCCCTGTTGCTGACTAGAATTATACGTTCGCGAGATATTCCGTAGGACTCTGCCAGTTTAATATGCTTTCCCATCAAACCGGACAAGGTGTTCATTGAACTGAGCGCCTACTTCTTCTGTATTTTCTCAAAACGATCCCGGGCCAACTTTATCGCTGTAGCAATCTGCTCTGCAGACATTAACTTCTCAATAATCTTGAGCGCCTCTGCTGCTCTGGGTTCACCCAATCGGCCAGCGACGTTAATTCGTGCATGGGCTTCGACTAAATCTTCCATGACACCATCATGGTTGGCATATTTCACGCCAATGCTGTATGAGGCATCTGCTGACCCTCGGTCAGCGGCTATACTCCACCATTTTATCCCTTCCGGAATATTTTTAGGGACCCCTTCGCCAGTAGCATGCAACCTCCCAAGACCAAATGCCGCTTCCGCATTTCCCTGCTCGGCAGCCATGCGCCACCATTTCATTGCTTCATCGTAGTCCGGAGAAATGCTACCTTTCGTAATCAGTAATAGGCCTAGATTATATTGAGCATGGATTTTCCCTTGTTCTGCGGCTTTGCGATACCATTTCATGGCTTCATTGATGTCCATGGTCACACCGTCGCCATTTGCATAACGCACACCTAGGTTGTATTGCGCAGATGAGTCTCCTGACTCCGCCTTCTTTCGCAACTCAGCTACTGGCTCTGACTCCGCAAACCCCGCAGTCGCCAGCAGCACAAACACGAGAGTGCACTTGAGGGTGAGTCGCGTCATTTCACCTTGATATTTCTTGGCAACGGGAAGGTCAAGCGGGTGAAAGGAGTCGAATTACTCAGCATCGAGTCGATGCGTGCTGCGTCAAATGAGGAACCGTTGAAGCACTACGATGAGATTGCCTGAGCAGTATTCACGGCTGTGGCTTCTGCTGCTTCCCGTATTTCTCAAATCGCTCGCGCGCGAGCTTTGTGGCTTCGGCGATTTGCTCGGGAGTCATTTCAGAACGAAGTTTCTTCAGCCATTTTTTGACCAGATATGAGGCATCGTCACCAGCAGCGCTGAACCATGCAAAGGACTCTACCAAATTTCGGGGGACACCCACACCTTCCCAGTAATGCATACCAAGATTTTCTTGCGCAAAACGGTTACGATTTTCAGCAGCTTTGAGAAACCAATTAACTGCTAGAGTTGAATCCTTCTTCACTCCGTTCCCATCCCCGTAGATTACCCCAAGCATATTTTGTGCGTCAGCATTGCCCTGCTCTGCAGCTCTGTGATACCACTTGGCTCCCTCAGCTTTCTCTGTCAGTAAAAAATAATGCCTTCCAAGAAGAAATTGGGCATTCGGATCTCCATCCTCTGCCTTTTTCTTGAGCTCTTTTATCTCAGTCGAGTCCGCCGCGATCGCGAAGTCCGCCGCGAGCATGAATGCAAGGACCAGTAAAGCTAGAGCACGCTTCATGAAGCAATCATTGCAAGATGCGCAGGCTGGGTAAATCCGATTCTAGTGACTGCGGGTGGTCACGGCTAACAATGATAAGGGCTATAAAAAAACTTGGCTGCCGCCATGATACGTCAGCCTAGAGGCGCAGTGGAATTTGATTCGCGCTTCTGCTGCGTGGGGCTTTGCGTCTATGAGCATGAAACCGCGACGCTTTAATCCGGCGCAACTCAGGTATGATAAAAATTGGGTGCCGGTTCTGTCGCCTCAGCAAATCACCGACATTGCGGCCGAGGTGCTAGAGCGCTTCTGTCCAGTAGTCCTCAAGGTTCCTCGCAGCACTCCGGTTGTAGAGATCATCCAGGAGCTGAGTAAATCCACCGGCCTCAAGTTTGCTTACACCGACTTGGGCCATAAGGATGGGCACAAGGTTCTTGGTAAAGTTAGTTTCGGGGAAAAGCTGCTTTCGCTAGACCCTGTTCTGCAGAAGGAACTGGAGCCAGCTTTCCGGTTTACCGCGGCCCATGAGATTGGGCACTGGGTTCTGCATCGCTATAAATACAAGCTCTGGACATTCCTAAAGAAGAACAAAGAGCTTGATGATGATGACGCCTCGTTGTTCCGCTTGATCGATAAATCCCCTCTCGAATGGTTGGAATATCAAGCCAATTTCTTCGCAGCGGAGCTGGTGATGCCTCGTGCACAATTCGAACAAGCTGTCGCCGCTGCCCAGCATCGGCTCGGTATTCGCCGTAACCTCGGCAAAATCTACCTTTCGTCAGCCGGAAGCCAATTAGATCTTGTCCAAGTGTTGGAAGAACTCGAGAGGGTATACTCAGTGTCACGAGCGGCCTTAAGGATTCGCATGAAGACGCTAGAAATTCTTGTAGAACCGCCAAAACGTTCGAGCAGGCTGATGGATGTTGCGCCAGAACCAGTCGGCTTCACCAAGGACAACAATTTTCCCTTTTAATGGAAAGCGGCAGCGAAGCTCGGCTCACTCGCGAGTTTATGTCCTCAGTGCCCGCCGTCGAGGTCGCCGGGTTTGAGGAGGGGGGCGAAGAGGGCCTTGTTGCTGCCCTTCATGTAGGCTTCCTTGGGCTCGACGGTGCCGTCCTTCACCCGGGCCATGAGGCTGTTGTCCATCGTGCACATGCCGTCGGCGGAGCCACTCTCGATGATGCCGCGGATGTTGGCGATCTGGCCGGAGCGGATCGTGTTGGGCAGGGCCTCGTGCTGGAGCAAAATCTCGTGCACGGCGACGCGGCCCTTGGGGACTTTCTTGCAAAGGAGCTGGGCGACGACGCCGGAGAGGCAGCCGGCGAGCATCACGCGCACCTGGTTCTGCTCCTCGGCGGGGAAGGTGTTGATGATGCGGTCCACGGTCTTGGGCGCGTTGTTGGTGTGGAGCGTGCCGAAGACGAGCATGCCCATCGAGGCGCAGGAGAGGGCGAGCTTGATGGTCTCCATCTCGCGCATCTCGCCGAGGAGGAGGATGTCGGGGTCGTGGCGCATGGCGCCCTTCAGCGCGGCGCCGAAGGTCTCGGTGTGCTCGCCGACCTCGCGGTGCACGATCGTGGACTTCTTGCAGGGGTGCACGAACTCGATCGGGTCCTCGATCGTGATGATGTGCTTCGCCATGTTGTCGTTGATGTAGTCGATCATCGCGGCGAGCGTGGTGGACTTGCCGGAGCCGGTGGGGCCGGTGACGACGACGAGGCCCTGGTCGAGGTGGCAAAGTTTCTTCAGCGCCTCGGGGAGGTTGAGCTGGGCGAAGGACAGGATCTTGGCCGGGATCTGGCGGAGGACGGCGGCCTGGCCCCAGTGGTTGTAGAGGTAGTTGGCGCGGAAGCGCGCGAGGCCGGGCACCTCGTGGGCGAGGTCGAGGTCCTTGCGCTCGAGGAACTCCTTCCAGCGCTTCTCGGGGCAGATTTCCTTGAGCAGGGCCTCCATGTGCTGGGCGTCGAGCGGGTGCTCGCCGATGGGCTGGAGCGAACCGGAGATGCGGGACTTGGGCGGGAGGCCGACGGTCAGGTGCAGGTCGGAGCCGCCCTTTTCAAGCATGGTGCGGAGGAGTGCGTCGATGGCGGCCATGGGTCAGAAGACGGAGGACGGTGAAAGGAGGATGGAGAACGGAAGGCGGAGTGCCGGATGAGCGGAGGGCGGAGTGAGGGGAGGCGGGAGGCTGGAGGCGGGAGAAAGGAAAAAGGAGAAGGGAGAGGGGCGGAAGCCGGAGAGCAGAAGTCAGAGTGGAGTGGGGAATCTTGGATCCTTCGCTCGGCTCAGGATGACGGGTACGGGAGTGGGTGGGGTGGCTGTACTGTGGGAGCTTGGAGGTGGAAGACGGAGGTCAGGAGTCAGATTTCAGAGGTCGGTGGTCTGTTGTCAGTGGTCTGTCGTCTCCGGTCGCGTCAGGCCTTGCCGGTGGGCGGGGTGCTGGGGGGCGAGGCGGGGTCGATCTTCTGGCGGACGTTGCGCGTGGCGACGTTGGCGAGGGCGGTTTCTTTGGAGATCTTCTTCTGGTTATACAGTTCGAGGACGACGTTCTCCATGATGCACATGCCTTCCTTGACGCCGGTCTCCATGGTGTTGCGGAGGCCGGCGGTCTTGCCGTCGCGGATGAGGGCCTGGATGGCGGTGTTGGAAATCATGATCTCGCAGGCGACGACGAGCCCGCCGCTGGTCGAGGGCAGGAGGCGCTGGCAGACGACACCACGGAGCGACTCGGCCACGGAGGCGCGGATCTGCGTCTGCTGGGCGGGCGGGAAGACGTCGAGCAGGCGGTTGAGCGTGGTGGAGGCGTCGCTCGTATGCATGGTGCCGATCACGAGGTGGCCCGTCTCGGAGGCGCTGATGGCCATCTCGATGGTCTCGAGGTCGCGGAGCTCGCCGATGACGATGACGTCGGGGTCCTCGCGGAGGGCGCCCTTGAGCGCGGTGAAAAAGGATTTGGTGTGCGGGCCGACCTCGCGCTGGGTGACGTTGCAGCCCTTGGGCGTCTGCACGACCTCGATGGGGTCCTCGACCGTGATGATGTGGTCCTCGCGCTGCTCGTTGAGCTCGGCGACCATGGCGGCGAGGGTGGTGGTCTTGCCGGCGCCGACCGGGCCGGTGATGAGAATGAGACCGTTGTGGTAGGAGAGGAGTTTGCGGATGGCGTCGAGGTTGCGCAGGCCGAGCTGGTCGAGCTTCGGGATGCCGGCTGGCACCATGCGGTAGGAGCCGGAGGGGCCCCACTTGTGGAACATCAGGTTGACGCGGTAGCGGTTGGTCGCGTCGAGGGCCAGGGCGAGGTCGTAGTCGCGACGCTCGAGGAAAATGGCCTTCTGGTGCTGGGCGAGGAGCACGGTGTTGAGGCGCAGCGACTCCTGGTCGGTGAGGACGTGATCGGTGATCGGCGTGAGCGCGCGGTGCTTGCGCACAAAGGGCTTGGAGCCGGCGGAGAGGTGCAGGTCGCTCGCGCCGAAGCGGCCGGCGTCGATCAGCAGCTGCCGCATGCCGGCGGCCAGGGCCTCGTCGTCCATCTCGCCGATCCGGCCGAAGGTAAATTGCGGCAGGTCTCCGCCGGTGGTTGCAGCGGTGGCCGGGTTGGCGGCGGCGCCACCGACCTTTGGGGAGATGCGGAGCTTCGGGGCGGAGTCGGCAGAAGCGACGAGCGGGTTGGGCTCGGGCGGACCGGAGGGGGCCTTCGCCATGGCGTCGCCGGCGATGGCTTCGAGCTTTTCGACGTCGGTGACGATGCTGTCGTCGATGAGCTTCTGGGCGTAGCCCATGAGGTCGGCGTCGGGGCCGACCGCCTTGAGCGTCGCGAGCGCCTGCTCGCGGGAGAACAATTTCTGATCAATACCGAGGCGGATGAGCCAGAGGATCTCGTTGTTCATGCCGTGGAATGCGCGGAATGCTCTTCAGCCAGGGCGGCTTGGCAAGGCTAGACGCGGGAGCGCGGGGTAAGCTCCAAACGCCAAAGGGCGAGGAAGCAGACCAGTCAGGGGGGGCGAAAATTCTTCTGTGAAACTTTCGGGTAAGTGTGCGAGTCTTGAGGACATGCCCTTGGTTCGCCTGCTCATTGCCGGTTTGGTTGCCATCTTCGCGATGGTGGCGGTGCTGTTTACGGCGGTGATGGTTTTCCTGGCCGGAGCGGTGGCCTGGGTTTTGCAGCAGTTTCGTCCGCGACCGGCCGCACCGGGCTCCGCTCGGCCCGTCAATCCCGGCGGAGCACGGCGCAGCCCGGCCGGCCGGGGTGACGTGATCGATATCGAGGCGACGCAGGTCTCGGAGAAGCCGGCTGACCGTTTGCCGTAGTCAGGCGGCGCGGGCGGCGGTGGCAGGTGGGGCCTGGCCAAGCGACGCGCAATCCCGGGCAAGCCATCGGGAGCGAGTTTTCCCCGGGTTCGGTAGGCTGGAGGCGGCGGCGAAGTCGCCGCCCTCAACCAAACCTATGAACCAAACCCTCCGTTGTTTCACGCACGGTGCGCTCCTCCTGTTGTGCGCCGTCTCCCTGCCTGCCGCCAGTCCCTGGTCGGTCCGCCTCCGGGCGACCTACCTCCAGACGGTGGACAAGTCCGACGCCTTCACCGCGCTTGGGGTCAATTTCGCCGCCGATGCTGTCTCGGTCAGCGACCGGCTGATTCCCGAGGTGGACATCGCCTATGCGTTCACCGACACCCTGTCGGCCGAACTCGTGCTGACCATTCCGCAGAAGCATTCCGTTTCCCTGGCGGGGATCGGTCAGCTGGGCAGCTTCAAGCACCTGCCGCCGACGCTGCTCCTCCAATATCGTGCGCTGCCCGGAGCGTCGATCCGGCCGTATGTGGCGGCCGGCATCAACTACACCCTGATCTTCGACGAGAAGCTGTCGGTGGCGGGCGTGCCACTCGGTCTCGAAAGCAGCAGCGCGGGCCTCGCGCTGCAGGCGGGCGTGGATTGGCAGCTTGATGAGCGCTGGTCGTTCAACGTGGACCTGAAGCGCGCCAACATCCGCTCCGATGTGTCCGCCGGCGGCGCCAAGCTGACCGAGGCCCGTCTCGATCCGTGGCTCTACGCCGTGGGCGTGCGCTACCAGTTCTGATTTGCTGCGGTGTTTGTGTGGTCGGCGCCGGATCCGCGAGGATCCGGCGCCTTGTTTTGGCCGGGCCCGGGCGAGGGAGGTGCGAAAGGGGAGCTTGCTTGCGGCGCGGACGGCGTCTGGATGGTCCGTTACCCGCATGAAACTCATCGACCTCAACCGCCAGGGCGGCATCGGCGCCAATTGCCTCCTCCTCATGATCGGGGAACTCAACATCCTCGTGGACTGCGGGCTGAACCCGAAGACTCCCGGCGTCGAGGCGCTGCCTGATCTCTCGCTCCTGCGCGACATCGAGCTGGACCTGATCATCATCACGCACTGCCACCTGGACCACATCGGCGGCCTGCCGGTGCTGATGCGCCAGCATCCGAAGACCCCCGTGCTGCTCACGCAGTCGAGCCGCATGCTCATCGAGAAGATGCTGCACAATTCCGCCAACGTGATGCAGAAACAGAAGGAGGAGGACGGCATCGCCGGCTACCCGCTGTTCACGCACAAGGAAATCGAGCGGCTCACCCCGCGGTTCCACGGCCTGCCGTTCAAGAAGGTCAAGAAGATCAAGGGCAAGCGGGGCGAGCTGGAGCTCATGTTCCATCCGTCGGGCCATGTGGCCGGCGCGACCGCGGTCGAGATCCACCACGGCATGCGCAAGATCTTCCTCACCGGCGACGTGCTCTTCGACCACCTGCGCACGCTGAAGGGCGCGCATTTTCCCATCGGGCATTTCGACACCCTCATCATCGAGACGACCCGCGGCATGACCGAGCGCGCCTACGGCAAGGAGCGCGTGCACGAGATCGCGCGCCTCATCGACTCGATCAACGACACCATCGCGCGCGGCGGCTCGTTCCTGCTGCCCGTGTTCGCGCTCGGCCGCATGCAGGAGCTGCTCGCGGTTTTCCACGACGCCCGCCGCTTCGGCCGCCTCATCGAGTGCCCGATCTACGCCGGCGGCCTGGGCATCGGGCTGTCCGAGCTGTTTGACGAGGTTTCGCGCAAGACCAACGACGTGCAGTTCGACGCTCGCATCCTCCGCGACCTCGGTCTGCGCAAGCTGCCCAAGAAGCTCACGCCCGGCCAGGAGCCGCACCAGAAGGGTCTCTATATTGTCAGCTCCGGCATGCTCGTGGAGAAGACGCCCAGCTACACGCTCGCCTCGGGCCTCGTCGGCCACGCGCGCAACACGGTTGGCTTCGTCGGTTTCTGCGATCCCGACACGCCCGGCGGCAAGCTGCTGGCGACCAAGCCGGGCGCGACCTTCCATTTCGACGCCGTGGACGTGCGCGCCAAGGTCCGCGCGCGGGTCGAGCGGTTCGAGCTGAGCGGACACGCCGAGCGCGGGGAGCTCCTGGAATTTGCCGTTCAGACCAAGGCCCGGAGCATCGTGCTCACGCACGGCGACCCCGACGCCCGCGACTGGTTCAAGGTCCAGCTCGCCGAGCAACTGCCCAAGGCCCGCGTCGTGGACCCGGTGCCGTTGCGGATGTATGAGGTGTGAGGTCTTGGGTCTGGGGTAGCCGCGTTGGAGCGTAGCGACAACGTGGTGTCGGTGCGCGCAAGAACCACGCTTTCGCGCAAGCGCTCAAGCGCGGCTACCGCCGCTGGGCGGGCTGACGACCGGCCCATCCGGCTTTCTTGCGCTCGACTCCGGGCGCGCGGTGCGCAGTTTTCCGCGCATGGCCAAGTCCGACGAATCCGCCCCGAAGATCATTTTCTCGATGCTCGGCGTCTCGAAGAAAATCGAGCGCAAGGAAATCCTCCGCGACATCTCGCTGTCGTTTTATTACGGCGCGAAGATCGGCGTGCTCGGCCTCAACGGCTCCGGCAAGTCCTCGCTCATGCGCATTCTCGCGGGCATCGACACCGAGATCGACGGCCGCGTGCATTTCGAACCGGGTTATCCCGTCGGCTTCCTGCCGCAGGAACCCCAGCTCACGGCCGGCGCCACGGTGCGCGCCTGCGTCGAGGAGGGCGTGAAGCACCTGACCGACCTCACCGCCGCCTACGACGCGAGCTGGGACGAGCTGGCCGAGGCCGCCGATGACGCCGCGCGCGACGCGATCTCGGACAAGCAGGCCAAGCTCCAGGAAAAGATCGAGCACCTCGGCGCCTGGGATGTGGCCCCGCTGGTCGAGCAGGCGATGGACGCCCTGCGTTGCCCGCCGCCCGACCAGATCGTGGACAACCTGTCCGGCGGCGAGCGCCGCCGCGTCGCGCTCGCGCGCCTGCTGTTGCAGAAGCCGTCCATCCTGCTCCTCGACGAGCCGACCAACCACCTCGACGCCGACTCGGTCAACTGGCTGGAGCAGCACCTGTCGCGCTACGAGGGCACGGTCATCGCCGTGACGCACGACCGCTACTTCCTCGACAACGTCGCCGGCTGGATCCTCGAGCTCGACCACGGGCACGGCCTGCCGTTCAAGGGCAACTATTCCTCGTGGCTGGAGCAGAAGCAGGCGATGGCCAGCGTGGCCGAGCGCACCGAGAACAAGCGGCAGAAGGCGATGGCGCGCGAGCTGGAGTGGATCCGCTCCTCGGCCAAGGCCCGGCAGTCGAAGGGTCAGGCGCGCATCAACGCCTACGAGGCGATGCTCAAGCAGGACGTGGCCGAGCAGGAGAAGAAGTTCGAGATCATCATCCCGCCCGGTCCGCGCCTCGGCAATTTGGTCGTGCAGGCGCAGGGCGTGGCCAAGGCCTACGGCGACAAGCTGCTCTACGACAACCTGGAGTTCTCGCTGCCGCCCGGCGGCATCGTCGGCATCATCGGCCCCAACGGCGCGGGCAAGACGACGCTGTTCAAACTCATCACCAGCCTGGAAAAGCCCGACGCCGGCACGTTCAAGATCGGCGACACGGTGAAGACCGCCTACGTCGAGCAGTCGCGCGACTCGCTCGAAGGCGACAAGACCATCTGGGAAGTCATCAGCGGCGGGCAGGAGATCATGCAGCTCGGCAAGCGCTCGGTGAACAGCCGCGCCTACTGCGCGCAGTTTGGCTTCACCGGCGCCGACCAGTCCAAGAAGGTCGGCATCCTCTCCGGCGGTGAGCGCAACCGGGTGCTGCTGGCGCGCGTGCTGAAGAGTGAGGCCAACCTGCTGCTGCTCGACGAGCCGACCAACGACCTCGACGTGAACTCCATCCGCGCGCTGGAGGAGGCGCTTGAGACCTTTGCCGGCTGTGCGGTGATCATCTCGCACGACCGCTGGTTCCTTGACCGCACGGCGACGCACATCATGGCCTTCGAGGGCGACAGCTACGTCCACTGGTTCGCCGGCAATTACTCCGCCTACCTGGAGGATTTCAAGAAGCGGAAGGGCAAAGACGCCGACCAGCCGCACCGGATCAAGTATCGTAAGCTGACGCGGTAAGGGGGCCACAAGGTCGGAGTAGCCGCGTTGGAGCGCAGCGACAACGTGGTCAGCCAGGCAGCGAGTTCCAATATCGCCACCAATCCTCCCGAAACGTCGCGTGCCGCGGGTCCAGTCCGGGCAAAGCCGGCACCTTTGCGCCTACAAATGGCCAATCTGTCGATGCAGTTACATGTCCGGCGCGCACTGGATTTTGGCTGATGTAGAATGCCAACGCGGTGAACGCATCCGGCCCCGATTCGTTCGTCCGCAGGATATGATCGTAGGCCTGTTTCTGCAGGCTGAATGGTTTCAGGACTTCATTCAGGCGTCGTCGAACGGCACGACTCCAAAGAGCTTGGTCACTGTTGTGGTTCATGCCCGCAGCAAGCACATGAAGGTGATCCGGCATCAGGCAATAGGCGGGGACAGCCACGCCGTAGTGTTCAGCGTTCCTTTCCAAGGTTGAGCGAAAGGCGGCGTGAAACTCCTGGGTCAACCAACCGATTCGCCGGTTGCTGATACCCATGGTCCAATGGACAAACATTCGGCCGCGGTATGCGTCCGCGAGCAAACGCGGAAGATGTCGCTGCGAGGCGCGGTCCATAACTGCATCGAACCACGCTTTCGCCTGCGGCTCAAGCGCGGCTGGTAGAACCAGCCGCGTTGGATCCCGTGAACGCGGGAGACAACGTGGTCCGAACGCTCAGGCCGTGCGGGCGATGACGGCGGACGGTTTCGTCGCGGTGATCAGGCGTTGTGCGCTGGTGCGCAGGAGATTCAGCAGCGCCTCGTGGCCGGGCGTGAGTTCGATCCGGCGCGCGTGTGACCAACCGATCAGCACGAGGCCGCCGACCTGGTCGCCGGCCGGCAGGGGCACGAGCACAAAGGCCGCGGGGGTGTGCGTGTCCCCCTGAAACCAGGCCGGGAGGTAGGGCAGGATCGTGGCGGTCCGGGAATCGTGAATCACCACCGCCTCGCGCCGGGCCAGGGCGATGCTGAAGACGGTTTTCTCGGCAGGATGAACCGACGCGATGTCGAGGTGGTGGGTCGCGAAAGCACCGACGCCATCCGCGAGGATGAAGGGACCGTCCGGTGCGGCGCGCAGAAAGACTGCACAGTCGTCGGCCGCAAAACCGTCGCGCACCGGTCGCAGCACTTCCAGCCAGGGTTCGTCCGGGGTGACGGTGCGCACGGGCTCGGGCACCAGGGTGATGGCCTCGGGCAGGACCTCGCGGGGCGGGGCAGTGGATACTTCCGAGGATGTCGCCGGTGGCCGCGGTGCGACCGCCACTTCCGGAAACGGAGTCGTGCTCGCGGTCACGGTTGGGGCGGCGGAGAGGGCGGAAGCCGCCACCGGCTCGCCGGCGGTTTCCAGCGGAGCCGGTGCCTGAACCACGGTTTCGGGCTTGGGCAGTCGCGAGCGGATGCGGCGCAACATCACTTCCGGGGCGGAAGAAACGCCCGGCACCTGCATGAACTGCGCGAGCCGCTCTCCGGCAAAATCGAGGGTCTGGACCAGAAGTTCACTCACGTTGGGCAGGATGGCGCCGAAGGTTTTGGCCAGCTGAGTGGTCTCCGCGGCATAGGCGGAATCATCCAAGGTGACATCCAGCACAATACGGGTGAGCCGGTTGCCATATTCGGCCAGACCGGTGAGGCGTTCAGCGTGCGACGAGGGCGCGGCATCGTCGGAGCCGCCGGGATGAAACTCGACCAGGGCGTGGCGGATCTCGGCGGGCAGGGCGTAGGTCTTGAGCAGTTCGCGGCTGAGTTCCAACGGCGCCAGCCCGAAGAACTGGCGGAAAGCGGCGTCCTCGGACTTGGTGCCGGCCGCAGCGACAGCCGCCTTGTAATGTTCGAGCGACACGACGGGCAGCACGATGCGACCGATCTGGCGCAGCGTGGCACAGGCGAAAACCATGTCGGGATCCACGGCGGAAATCTGCCGCGCGCAGGCCTGGGCGATCAAACCGGCGCAGAGCGCGCGCGAGGCCGCCTGGCGCTGTTCGGGCGGGTTTTGCCGCTCGCCGGAGGATTTCAGGAGCAGCAGCGACATCGCCAGACCGCGCACGCGCTGGAAGCCGATCTGGTGGATGGCGTGCGGGACGCCGGTGAGCTGCTTCATGCCCGGGTTGAGGGCGATGAGGTTGGCCATGCTGACGAGTCGCGTGGCGACGACGGGATCCTGTTCGATCAGCTCAGCCAGTTCCGCGATGGAGATGCGTTCCATCTTGCTGGCCAGCGTCTGGACGAGTTCGAGCAACTCAGGAAGCCCTGCACCCCGCCCGGAGGAAAGGGCGGCGGCGGCCATGTCGGTGGTCTGCCGTGGGGTCAGAGGGACCAGCATCCGTCTGTTATCGGCCGAAAGCGGCGCCGGTTGAGCTGTCTTGGCGGCCCCAGCGGGGTGCCGGCTCTCGCAACCACCGGCAATTCAATCGAATCCGAACAGCCGGCCCATGTCGCGCCGGTCCTTCTTGGTGGGCCGGCCGCGGCCGCGTTCGCGGGCGAGCATGTGCTCCAGGGAGGCCTGCTTGGCACGTTCGTATTCGGCGGGCGGCGTGAGGTCCTCGGCGAACTCCGGCACCTGTTTCGCCGCGACGCGTGCGCGGGGATGGGCAATCACCTTGAGCGTGCGCGTGACCATGCCGATGCGGGCCACGACCGTTTCGCCGACGTGGAGATCGCGGCCGGGCTTGGCGTCGAGCTGGTTGATCTGCACACGGCCGTTGCGGCAGAGCGCGGTGGCCTCGGCGCGGGTCTTGCAGACGCGCACGCACCAGAGCCACTTGTCGAGCCGGGGATCGGACATGACGGAGGAGTAAATCCCAAACGCCAAAAGTCCAAACGCCAAAGAGGCACGAAACCCGAAATTCAGCGCCTCCGCTGTTTGGGCTGGTTCAGGCGATTGGCGCTTTGGCCCCGGGCGTTTTCCCGGGGCTTGGCCGCGGGGGTTGCATGGGAATAAATCCCGGCTACCGTCCTCCCACGAGCCCGTCCATGCGACACCTTATCACCATCCTGTTCCTAGCCCTGACCATGAACGTCCAAGCCGAGAGCAAACCTGCTTCGCAAACTGCATTCGCCACCTTCGGGGGCGGGTGCTTCTGGTGCACGGAGGCGGTGTTTGAGCTGCTGCCGGGCGTGAAGGCCGTCGTGAGCGGCTATGCCGGCGGTCATGTGCCCAATCCGACCTACCAGCAGATCTGCACCGGCGAAACCGGCCACGCCGAGGTCATCCGCATCGAGTTCGATCCCGCGGTCGTGAGCTACGAGCGCCTGGTCGAGGTGTTTTTCGAGGCGCACGATCCGACCACGCTCAACCGCCAGGGCGCGGACGAGGGCACACAATACCGCTCGGTCATTTTTTTCGAGGACGCCGCGCAGAAGGCCGCCGCCGAGAAGGGGAAGGCCGCTGCGCAGGCCGGATTCGATGACCCGATCGTGACCGAGATCAGCCCGCTGCCGAAATTCTACCCGGCGGAGAAATACCATCAGGACTATTTCCGCAACAACCCGAACCAGGGTTACTGCACCTTCGTGATCCGGCCCAAGGTCAACAAACTGCAGAAGAAGGGCGTGATCGGGAAGGAGTGAGCGCGCGGCGGATCGCAATGGAGGGCACATCTCCTGATGTGCCGCGGCCCGGCTGGAGCCAAGGCCTCCACAAAAAAACGGCGGGGCTTTCGCCCCGCCGGTGAAGTTCAACTGAAACCGGGCTCAGGCGTGCGGCAGCACGAACAGCAGCACGGCGAGCAGGTGGCAGACGCTGCCGGCCTGGAAGAGCAGCTGGCGCGGCACGATCTCGAAGCGGGGCAGGCGCCAGAAGGTGAAGGCCAGACCGGCGGTGTAGCAGGCGACGCCGGCCAGGACCAACCCGAGTTCCCCGGCGCCCAAGGTGGCGACCACCGGCTTGACGGCGACCACGGCCAGCAGGCCGATCAGAATGTAGGCCATGGCGGTGGCGACACGGTAGCGTCCGCTGAAGAGGAACTGCAGGGCGACGCCGGCGGTGCAGAGGCCCCAGATGACGCCGAAGAGCGACCAGCCCCAGGGGCCGCGCATGGAGACGAGCAGGAAGGGCGTGGCGGTGCCGGCGATGACGAGGAAGATCGCGGCGTGGGCGTATTTGCGCAGGGTGAGCTTCCATTCGGTTTCCTCGCGACGGTGATAAAGCGCGAAGGACACGTAGAGCAGCACCAGGGAAACGCCGAAGACGGTGAAGCTGGCGAGGTGCCACGCGTTGCCCTTCATGGCGGCAAAGGCCACGAGGAGGATGAGGCTGGCGGTGCTGACCGCGAGGCCGATGCCGTGGGTGAGGGCGTGGATGGTGCGCTCCAGCCGCGTGCGCTGCGGGCCGGGGGCGGGGGCAAGCAGGGGTTTCACCGGCGCGCCCTGGGCGGCGAGGCGGCGGTTGCGCACGATTTCGTCGCTGGCCTGGTCGCACCATTGGATGAAGCGGCAGGGCTTGGGGCTGGTGAACTCGGAGGCCTCCCACTCGCCGCCGTCGGTGTAGAGCGACTTGGGGAAGATCCACGTGCTGAACACGAAGTCGGCGATCGGCAGCGTGAAGAAACCGGAGATGGCCTCGTTGCAGTCGATCACGGCGTGGTGGCGGAGGTGGAAGCTGTAAACCTTGCGCCAGAACCAGCCCATGCGGGGCTTCTCGATCAGCACGGCCCATTTCTCAAACGGCCAGTGCTCGATGGCGTGGAAGATTTCGTAGAGGGCCATCGAGAAGGCCATCGCGCCGTAGCCGGCGAAAAACCACGGGAAGGACGGGGCCACCCATTGCAGCAGCGCCAGCAGGGGCGTGGTCAGCAGGCCGAAGACGGCCAGGGTATACCACGGGAAGAACGAGGCCTCCTTCTGCTCCTCCTCGATGATCGGGTAGATATTTTCGACGAAGGGGATCTCGCGGCCGCCGGGCGTGCGCTTGCGGCCGATGCGGGTGAGGTTGTGGTGCAGCGTGTGCTGGCGGTAGAAGCGGCTGAGGAAGGGGATAACCGGCTTGTGCAGGACGTAGCGGTGGAAGAAGAACTCCACGAAGCAGGCGAACAGGTGGACCACCAGGAAGGCGGCAACGAACTTGCCGGCGGTGGCGCCTACCTGCACGAGCCAGACCTGCTGGGGCGCAGCGAGCCAGAAGAGTCCGATGAGACCGGCAAACGACAACACGACGGTAACGATGAAGAGAGGAAGCGAGAACTCCTCCTCGACATGGTGGGAATGGGCTGAGTGCGACATAACGGCGCCGAGTGTCCCGGTCGGAGCCCGGTTGGCAAACGCGGATTCGGAAAAATTTCAGACCCAAATTGAACGAAATTGCGGCCGGGCTGGACGCTGGGAACCCGGTCCGGTGAGTATGCCGGTGTGTCCGCCGCCCCTTCGGTTTCCGTGCTCCTGCCCGTGCGCAACGGGCTACCCGCGCTCGCCCGGGCCGTGACGAGCGTCCGGGTGCAGTCCTGGGGCGACTGGGAACTGATCGCGGTGGACGACGGATCGACCGACGGGACAAGCGAGTGGCTGCGCGCGGCGGCCCGGGCCGACGCGCGGATAAAGCTGGTGGCGCAGCCCGCCCGCGGCTTGGTGACGGCGCTCCACGCGGGTTGTGCGGCCGCGCAGGGGCGGTTCATCGCCCGGATGGATGCCGATGACGAGTGCCACCCGGAGCGTCTGGCCGCGCAGGTGGAGTTGTTCGAGCGGAACCCGGAAATCGGCGTGGCCTCGTGTCTCGTGGGCTTCGGGGGCGACCGGCAGGCGAACGCCGGTTATGCGCTGTATGTGGACTGGTTGAACTCGCTGGTGACGCCGGAGCAGATCGCGTTGAACCGTTTCATCGAGTCGCCGTTGGCGCACCCGAGCGTGCTGTTCCGGCGCGAATTGCTGGAGCGGCATGGCGGGTACCGCGACGGAGATTTTCCCGAGGACTACGAACTCTGGCTGCGCTGGCTGGAGGCCGGGGTGCGGATGGCCAAGGTGCCGCGCGAGCTGCTCATCTGGCACGATACGCCCGGGCGGTTGTCGCGGTCCGATCCGCGTTACGACCCCGAGGCGTTCTTCCGGGTGAAAGCGGCGTACCTGGCGCAGCACGTGGTTCGCCTGGGCCGGCGGGAAGTCTGGATCTGGGGCGCCGGCCGGCCCACCCGCAAGCGCGCGGCGCATCTGGAGGCGCACGGGCTGAAAATTGTCGGCTACGTCGACATTGACGCCCGGAAGACCGGCAAGGCGGTCGCTGGCGTGCCGGTGGTTTCCCCGGAGGAACTGCCGGAGCCCGGCGCGGTGTTCTTGCTCGGCTATGTGGCCAAGCGCGGGGCGCGGGAGGACACCCGCAGCCGGCTGGCCCGGCGCGGTTGGCACGAGGGCCGGGACTTCCTGATGGGCGCTTAGCCCGCCTGTTTCACACCCAGAGGTGAGAAACAGGCGCGCTGGACATCGGCGGAACATCATTACATTGCGGAGGAATGTCCGACGCCCAGAACCACGAGCCGAATGGCACCGAAGTCACGGTGGATTTCATCCGTTACCGCAACGTCCTGCTCGTGCAGGCCGACCTTGGGCCGCTGTTGGTGGACTACTACCTGCACCTCGCCGACCACAAGCTGCGGCACGCGCCGGAGCACGACGCGCTCCTCAAGCAGGCGCTGGTGGCCTTCACGCTCCACGGCGCCTCGCGCCCGCGCAATGAGCACTTCGCCTGGACCCTCGGGCTGCAGGAACCGCGGCTGAACCTGTTTCTCGCCGGGGACAACGAGGACTGCATCGTGGCGGCCCGGCTCTTCACCGAGAACGTCCGCGAGGCACCGCACAACGTTTTCTACGGCGAAATGATGCCGTCCCGCAGCGCGGAAAAACGCCGCAGCGTGGTGAACTTCGAGGAGGCCGACATTTTCCGTGCCGCCGAGGCCTTCTACACCGGCAGCGAGCAGCGATTGGCGCGATTTTTCGAGCTGGGTGACGACCGTTATGCCTTCCTCGTGTCGCATCCGGACTGTGACGAGGCCTGGTTGCGCAGCGTGGACACCGAGGAGGTGCGGACGCTGGCGCGGACCCAGACGCTGGCGCGCATCGAGCGCCGCCTCTACCGCTGGCACTGCGGTTGCAAGCAGAGCCGCATCCTCAACGCGCTCGCGCCGGCGGCGCGCGCGGACCTGCCCGGGCTTTTCGGCGACAGCGAGCTGATCCATGTGCAGTGTCCGCGTTGCGCCGCGACCCACACCATCACCCGCGAGGCGATGGAGGCCTGGCTCGACGGCTCCGCCCGGGCGTCATGAGCGGCGGGGAAATCCTCGGCACGGTGCTGGGCGTGCTCGGCGTCTGGCTCATGATCCGGCAGAACATCTGGGGCTGGCCGGTCGGCCTGGTGCAGGTGACGGTCTATGCGTGGGTGTTTTACGGGGCAAAACTTTACTCCGATGCCATCCTGCAGGTGTTATTCTTTGTTATCCAAGCCTATGGCTGGTGGCATTGGCTGAACAACCAGCACACGGCCGCGCACAGCGAGCTGCCCGTGACCCGGCTCAAGGGAGCGGCGCTCACCCGCTGGCTGGCCCTCGGCGCGGTGGCGACGGACGGTTGGGGCACCTTCATGCAGCGCACGACCGACGCCGCGCTGCCGCATTGGGATGCGTTCATCCTCGTGTTCAGCCTGATTGCGCAGTGGCTGCAGGCGCGGAAAAAACTCGAATGCTGGCCCGGCTGGCTCGTGGTCAACACGGTGGCGATCGGGGTCTATTGGGTGAAGGACCTGTACCTGACCGCCGGGCTCTACGTCATTTTCTGGCTGATGGCCGTCTGGGGCTGGCGCGAGTGGGCGCGGACGGTGGGGCCGGTCTCCGACCGGCCCGGCCAGTCAAAGACTGGCCCTACTCAAGGCTGAGAATGCAATCCACCATGTCTGAGCCCAAACGCATCGCCGTCTACGGCCCGGAGTCCACCGGCAAGACCGAGCTGGCCACGAGGCTCGCGACGCATTTCCGCGCGCCACTGGTCGCCGAGTATGCGCGCGAGCGTTGGGACGCACAGGGCGCGCTGACGCTCGAGGACATGCTGCCGGTCGCGAAGGAACAGTGGCGGCGCGAGGACGAGGCCGTGGCGAAGGCGGAGCGGCTCGTCATCTGCGACACCGACGCGCTCACAACCATGCTTTGGAGCGATCTTCTCTACGGCACGACGCCCGACGAACTGCGACGCGAGGCGGAGAAACGGTGCAAAAACTACGCGCTCTACCTGCTGCTCGACATAGACGTGCCGTTCTCGCCGGATCCGCAGCGGTGCTTTCCCGATCCGGCCGACCGGGGAAAGGCGATGCGCATCTGGCGCGGCGCGCTCGACCGGCGCGGTTTGCCCTACGTGCTCATTCGCGGCGACTGGGCCGGGCGCGAACGCGCGGCCATCGCGGCGGTGCGGGCGCGGTTAGCCGTCGGCCCGAACCACGAAGGTAGCGGCGGTCTGTGACCGTCGCCCCAGGTTTTGGCCGTGCCCTACGGTTTCAGGCTAATCCGTTCGCTTCAGACGTAGTTCTCGTAGTCGGGCTGATACATGCATTCCCGGATCAGCCCGGCGAGATCGTCGGGCCGGATCTGCCGGGTGAGACCGCGGTCGAAGGCGTTGCCGGCCACGGCGATGGCGATGGCCGCGGAGACTTCGCGGATGCGTGCCAGCTCCGGGTAAACCCGGCCTTGGGCCAGGTCCTTGGGTGTGACGAGGCCGGCCAGGGTCTGCGCCGCGACGAGGAACATCTCGTTGGTCACGCGGGTGGACTGACTGGCCAGGATGCCGAGGCCCACCCCGGGGAAAATGTAGGCGTTGTTGCCCTGACCGGGCACATGCACCTGCCCGTCGAGCGTAACCGGGGCGAAGGGGCTGCCGCTGGCGAAGATGGCGCGTCCGCCGGTCCACGTGTAGGCCTGCTCGGCGGTGCACTCGGCCTTCGAGGTCGGGTTGGAGAGCGCAAAGACGACGGGTCGCGGGTTGATTCGCCCCATGGCGCGCACGACGTCCTCGGTGAAGGCTGCGGCCATGCCCGAGACGCCGATCAAGGCGTGCGGCTTGATCGCCTCGATCGCGGCGCCGAGATCCTGCACGGGCGGATGTTCGTGGGCGAAGCGCAGCTTGTGTGAGACCAAATCGGTGCGGGACTGCACCACCAGACCCTTGGAGTCCACGAACCAGCACTGGCGGCGGGCGGCGGGTTCGCCGATGCCCTCGGCCTTGAGGGCGTCCACGACCAGGTCGCCGATACCGATGCCGGCCTCACCGGCACCGTAGAACAGGATGCGCATGTCCCGCAGTTTCACGCCGGAAAGGCGGGCGGCAGAGCAGAGGCCCGCGAGAGTCACGCTGGCCGTGCCCTGGATATCGTCGTTGAAGCAGCAGACCCGGTCTTCGTACCGGTGGAGCAGCGCAAAGGCGTTGGCGTTGCCGAAATCCTCGAACTGCAGGCAGGCCTGCGGGAACATCTGATGCACGGCCTGCACAAACTCCTCGAGCAATTCGTCGTATTTCGGTCCACGGAGACGCGGCGCGGGCGTGCCGAGGTAGAGCGGGTCATTGCGCAGCGGTTCGTTGTTGGTGCCGACGTCGATCATAACGGGCAGGCACTGGGCCGGATGGACGCCCGCGCAGGCGGTGTAGAGCGAGAGCTTGCCGACAGGGATGCCCATGCCGTTGGCCCCGAGGTCGCCGAGGCCGAGGATGCGCTCGCCGTCGGTGACGACAATCATGCGCACGTCCGGGTAGGGCCAGTTGCGCAACAGCTGCACGATCCGGCCGCGGTCCGCGGCGGTGATGTAAAGGCCACGGGAGCGGCGGAAGATGTAGCCCCAGCGCTGGCAGGCCTGGCCGACGGTCGGCGTGTAGATGATCGGCATCATCTCGTCGAGGTGGTCCATGACCACGCGGTAGAAGAGGGTTTCGTTCCGCTCCTGCAGGGAGATGAGGTAGATGTATTTTTCGAGGTCCGTGGTCTTGCGCCGGAAGCTCTCGAGGACGCGCGTGACCTGTTCGGCCTGGGTGTGAATGCGCGGCGGAAGGAGGCCACGCAGGCCGAGGACGCTGCGCTCGTTGTCGGTGAAGGCGGTGCCCTTGTTGAGGAGCGGATCGTGGAGCAGGTCCGCGCCGCGTTTGCCATGACGGTAGTTTTTCATCGGACGGAGGGGGGTGGGGGAGCAGGGCGCGTGGAGCCGGCTGGGTGCGTCCGAACCTACGGTCCGGGGCCGGCAAGCCAACGCGGATGATGTCCGCGGACAAGAAACGCGCAGCAATGCGCGCGTAATGCACGGGCGGCCCCCGTCTTCGGGCGGCCGCGAACGATCGCTCGGCGGGATTGACGGACAGGGGGGCCGGCGGGCATAGACCGCTGCTAAAGAAAATGGATTTACCTGAGGACTACCTGCAGCGATTCGGCGGACTGGGCCGGCTTTACGGCATGGCGGCGTTGCCGCGTCTGCAGGCGGCGCATGTCGCCGTGATCGGTGTCGGCGGCGTGGGCTCGTGGACCGTGGAGGGGCTGGCGCGCTCGGGCATCGGGGCGCTCACCCTGATCGACCTCGACGATGTGTGCGTGACCAACGTCAATCGCCAGCTGCCCGCGCTCGACGGCAACATCGGCCGCCCGAAGGTCGTGGCCTTAGCCGAGCGCGTGCGGTTGATCAACCCGGCGTGCCGGGTGACGACGGTCACGGAGTTTTTCACGGCGGAGTCGGCGGCGCGGCTGCTGGCGACGCGTTGTGACTGGGTCGTGGACTGCATCGACAAGGTGTCCAACAAGGCGCTCGTGCTGGCGGAGTGCGTGAAGCGCGGGCAGCCGGTCGTCACCGTTGGCGGAGCCGGCGGCAAGCGCGACGCCACGCGCATCCGCACGGGCGACCTGGGCGGCGCGCACGGTGACGACCTGCTGAAGCTCGTGCGCCGGAAGCTGCGGCGCGACCACGGCTTCGCGAAGGGCGAGGGCAACGACTACGGCATCCCCTGCGTGTCCTCGCAGGAGAAACCGGTTTACCCGTGGGCCAACGGCACATGTGCGACCGAGCCCGAGCCGGGCTCCAACCTCCAGCTCGACTGCGCGAGCGGTTTCGGCACGGCGGTGTTTGTCACGGCCGCCTTCGGTCTCGCCGCGTCCGGCGAGGTGGTGAAGCGCGTGGCGGCAGGGTAGGTCCAGTCTCTGACTGGACACGATTTGCTGAATAGGACGGCCGGTCATAGACCGGCCCTGCTTAGACCACCACCGGCGAACCCAGCAGCCAGCGGATCACGTCGGCGGCGCGGTAGGAGTCGATACCGGCGGGCAGGAAGCGCGCGAGGTTGGCGACATCGTCGCCGGCGGTGATCAGCGGGTCCTCGGCTTTGCCGAAGCGCAGCTGGCCGAGGCCGATGTTGGCCATGAGTCCGTTGCAGAGGCACAGACGGCCTTGGGTGTCCTCCACGGTTCCACCTTTGCGGACGTAGTCCTCGACCGGCTCGCCCGCGCAGCGGTAGCCGACGGAGCCGTCGGGCTTGCGGTAGAGTTCGCGCAGGTAGCCGAGATCGCAGATGCGCTCGCGGGCCGCGACGCGCACTTCGTCAGAGAGTGTGCCGAGCAGCTGCAGAACCTTGAACGGGAAACCGGTCGGCGAGGCGCGGGGATCGGTGCGGACCTTGAGCGCGCCGAGGGAGCGGCTGAGGGCGCAGACCTTGCGTTTGAGATCGGGCAGCAGGCCGGACTCCTCGCAAAAGGCGAAGGCCGTGCCCACCTGCACGCCGGCTGCGCCAGCCGCGCGGGCCTCGGCGAGTTTGCCGGGGTCCGCGCAGGAGCCGGCGAGCCAGAAGGGCAGCCCGAGGTCGCGGATCTTCGGTAGCTCGGGCACGTCGCGCGGGCCATAGATGGGCTCGCCGCTCTCGGTGAGCGTGAGCGCGCCGCGGGGCGGGGCGTTGTGCCCGCCGGCCAGCGGGCCTTCGACGACGAAGCCGTCCACGCGGCCGTTGGACTTGCGGGCGAGAGTGAGGGCGAGCGTGGCGGAGGAAATGATCGGCAGGAAACGCGGGCGGGCCGGGGGTGCGGAACCGAGGTAGGGGCGCGGATCGAAACGGCTCTGGCAGTCGTCGGTTTCGAGCGCGCCGGTGATGTCCAGCTTGAGTTCGACGGATTCGCCGCGGGCGAGGCCGTCTAGCACGCCCGGGATTGCGCGCGGAATGCCGGCGCCCATCAGCACATAGTCCACCCCGGCCAGCATGGCGCCGAATAGCGTGGGCAGGGTCGGCGTCTGGATTTTCTCCAGCAGGTTGATGCCGACCGGACCGGCGTGACCTTCCTTGGCGAGCGCCACCTCGACGAAGGCGGCAAGCACCGCGAGATCGAGGAAAGCCTGGCTCGGGTGCAGGCTGGGCATCGGCACGGCCTTGAACGGGGCGTCGGTGGGTTTCCCGCCGGGCACAAAATAAGCGGACCACACGCGCTCAACAACATCGGGACGCGGAAAGCGGACGGCGGCGCGGGCCAGGTCGCCGTCGGGATCACCGAGCTGGAGCTGACGGGCGAGGACGAGGGGCAGGGCGGTGCCGGAGACAACGCCGAGCTGTCCGGCCTGCGCCACGGCACGCGCCAGACGCCAACCGGATACGCCGACGCCCATGCCGCCCTGAATGATGGTGGGATTGTTCGTGGTCATTGCGGGAATGACCCAGATCCAAGCCGCTCGCAGTGGCGCACGGAAGGCGCGAGTGCGGGCGGAGCAGCAATTGGCAAAATCCGCGCAGTTGCGAGGGGAGCCGGGCCGCTGGCGAGGGTGCTTCGGGCGCGCGCACGCGCAGGGGCCGCCGATCAGAGGAAGAGCCGGCGGAAGTTCTGTTCCACTTGGGTGGCGAGCAGGGTGAGCGGTTGTCCGCGCAGGATGGCGAGCTGTTCGTAGGCGACCACGAGGTTGGCCGGGTGGTTGATTTCGCCCTCGGGTCCGGGCGGCAGCGGGAAGCGGTTCAGTTCCGCGGGAGGTGGCTTGGTCGGCGCGTCGGTCTCGACCAGCAGCCGGTCGGCCGGGAGATTCCGGAAATTGTCGAGTCTGGCGTGGTGGCGCGGCTGCAGCAGCTCGATGTTGAAGGAAAAACAGGCGCCGAGGTCGGCGAAGGGCTTAACCATCTCGGCCGGTCCGCCGTAGCCGTGCAGCAGGAAACCGCGCGCGGGGAGCGGAGTGGCCTTGAGCACATCAAGCAACGCGCCGAAGGCCTGGACGCAGTGGATCGAGGCGGGGCGGTTGAGTTCGGCGGCGAGAGCCAGCTGGGCGGCAAAGACCTCGGCCTGTTCGTCCATCGGCGCCACCCGCAGGCCGGCGATGCGCGGGTCGTCGGGGCGCACGCCGTCCACAATCCAGCGATCGAGCCCGATCTCGCCGACCCCGGCCGCCGGATCGGCCTGCAAGGCGGTGCGCAATTTTGAGAGCCAGGCGGGTGAACGGTTCCCGCAGTCCCAAGGGTGAATGCCGTGGCTCGGGACAACCCAGGAGTGTTCGCGGGCAAGCGCGGCGACCACCGGCCACTCCTCCTCGTTGGTGGCGTTGACGACCGCCCGGCGCAGACCCATCGCCCGGAGGTCGGCCAGGATGGTCGCGCGATGCGGGGTCAACGGGTCAAAATGGAAATGCTGGTGGGCGTCGTAGAGCGGCGGCACACCACGACGGTTAACCAGGGAAGCCGGGAAGACACGGAAGAATTTGACTCACCGAGAAACGGCGATGGCCGGGAGTTGACGAAACCGGATGGTTGGCATTCTTTTTGCAGACCTAAATCGAACCACCCGGAAGCAAGATGATGGAACCCCGGCTGATCGAACTACCTTGGATGCGCCTACCGCGCGACCTGCCTTGGCGCGTGAAATTTGTGGATGCGGTGCTCGACCACGCGCGCAAGCTCGGGCTGGAGGCCCGTTACCGGCCACCGCGGTTCTGCGGGTATTATTTCAGCGGCGACAGCCCCATCGTGGTGGGAGGCAAGTGGACGGTGACGCTCGACGAAACACCGCTGCTCAACAAGGTGCGGCGCAGCGTGGAGGCGGCGACGGAATGCCGCATCACCGTGCCCGGCGAGGCGCCTGATGCGGCCCCGGATTTCCTGCTCGTCAATGATGCCCAGAACGGGGCCTGTTGGCTCTGGGATTTCCCCCATGGCCGGTTGTTTGTGGAAGCCCACGAGCCGGTTACGGGAGACGAGCCCGAAGGGCCACCGGCCTTGCCGGCTTCCTGAACCGTTTTCCCTGGCGGATAAGCCTCAAGTCCGGGCCGGAGGGAGCCGTTATTGGGTGAAACCAACCCAAGGAAGGAACCACGTCCATGACGGACAACATGATCATCGACATCCCCGAACTGCGCCTGCCCCGCGACATGGCCTGGCGCGTGAAGTTCATCGAAGCGGTCGAGGACCACGCCCGGAAGCTCGGGATCCACGGGCGCTTCAAGGTGCCGCGTTTCTTTGGTTACTATTTCACCGGCCAGCGCGCCGTGGTCGTGGCCGGCTTGTGGACCGTGCTGGTGGACGACGCCGAACTGCTGCGCCGCCTGCGCCTCACGGTCGAGAAGATCACCGGCAACCGTTTCAATATAGCGAGCGCCAGCGAGGGCGGCGAACCCGAGTTCATGCTGGTCAACGACAGCCATGACGGCTCGTGCTGGCTCTGGGACTATGCGCACGGCCGGCGCTTTCTCGAGTCGGGCGAACCCGTGACGCAACGGATGGCCGACTCGGATGAAGAAGATTTGCTCGGCGACGATCCCGATCAGGGGCCGAGACTTTTGGGGCCGTAACAATCCAGCGTGATTGCGGGTTGTCTGAGGCCGGGGCGACTTGAGGAGACTCAAGCCGCCCTGCGCTCGTTGCTCATGCGTGGCGTGAGCAAGCTTACCGCCCACGGGTTGGTCTATGCCGCCAACCGCTGTCCTTGCATAGCACAACGCGGGCAGCCCGGGCAGTTGCGCCCGCAGGGGCGGGGGGCGGTCGCGGCAGGTTTCGGGCGGAAAGATTCCAGCCAGTCCGGGCCGGGGCCCTGGCCGCGCACCGCGGTGTCATGGCGATGGGCCACTCCGGTGCTGCGCTCGATAAACTCCTCCAGGCGCGGCCAGAACTCGATGCGCTCCAGCAGGGGGTTCACGAAGTTGGTAACCGGGCAGTAGTAGGTGTTCTTGGGGTCGGCGTGATGCAGGCCGTGGTGACGCGCCGTCTGGAGGATGCGCCAGTCCTGGAGCTTGGAGATGAACCGGCCGTTTTCGGCCCGCGTGCGGTGGGCCATCTTGTGGATTTCGTTGGCGTTCACGCTGACGGCGACGAAGAGCAGCAGCTGCCACGACAGCAGGCCCAGCGGCCAGGCGCCGGCGATCAACACCAGGCCGCCGAGGACGAGGAGGCGCGAACTCTGCCACCACGACAGACGGGTGAAGTAACGCGGCAGGTGATGGTGCACGATGTTGGGCACGATCACATGCTTGCCAATCACCGGCGTGTCCTCGGTGAAATAGGCGTCTTCGGCCCAGTGGACGAGGCCGGCGACGAAGTCGGCGAGGCCGACGATGAGCACGATCTGGACGGCGATCAGGAGCAGGGAGAACAGGAGGTTCATGGCTTTCTGTTTGGGTTGTGCGCCGGGGGTGGCCCGGAGCGCCGCGAGAATAACCGAACCCGCGAAAGGCCGTGAGTTGATAAGCATGATGCCGGGCATTGGATTTATTAATGGGGCCTCAGGTGGCCGGTCGCTCGGCCTTGGCCACGGGCTGGGCAAAACGGCATTGCCGCCCGTCCGGGGATGGGCTTCCTCGGGCACGCGCATGAACGTCCACCATCTCGAACTGTTCTACTACGTGGCCAAGCATGGCGGGATCAGCGCGGCGGTGCGCAAGATTCCTTACGGCATCCAGCAGCCGGCGGTGAGCGGACAGGTGGGCAATTTGGAGAAGGAGCTGGGCGTGCGGCTGTTTGAGCGCAGTCCCTTCCGCCTGACGCCGGCCGGCGAGCGGCTTTACGCGCATGTGCAGCCGTTTTTCGAGGGACTCGCGAGCGTGGCCAGCGAGGTGAAATCCGTGGCGCACCCGGAACTGCGCATCTGCGGCGCGGAGCTCGTGCTGCGCGACCACCTGCCGGTGATCCTGAAGCAGATGAAGACGCGCTTCCCCAAGCTGCGCTTCAGCCTGCGCACGATGGGCTACCAGTCGCAGGTCGAGGAGTGGCTGCGCGAAGGGCAGGCCGATGTGGCGTTCCTGCCGGTGTATGAGCGCGTGCCGACCGGATTAAAGATGACGCGCATCGCCTCTTTCCCGCTGGTGTTGCAGGTCCCGAAGTCGTCGAAGCTCAGGAGCGCGGCCGAGCTTTTCGCCCAGAAACGGATCGCCGAGCCGCTCATCTGCCTCGAGCCTCGGTCCAACGTGGTGCAACGCTTCTTTCAGGAACTGAAGGCCCAGGGCGCGACCTGGCCGCACGTGGTGGAGGCGACCTCGCTCGACCTGGTCACGCGCTACGTGGCCAACGGTGACGGCATCGGCCTGAACGTGCTCGTGGACCGCAACGCGCGACCCAAGGACGTGCGCATCGTGCCGCTGCCAGGGTTTTCGCCGCTCACCATGGGTGCGATCTGGCGCGGGCAAGCCTCAGAGACCGTGCAGGCCGTGGTTGAAGACGTTCGCGCCTACGCCAAGGCGACATGGCCGGACTGGGTGTGCGCGGAGTAGGGCTGTTCAGGGTCTAGCAGCCAGGCGAGGACCGACCCCACCTAGTTCACGAACATCGCCTCGTTGGTCTGGAAGAGGGCGTGGGCGAGTTTGGTCCAGGCATCCACGGGGCCGCCGTGTTCGATGGTGGACCCGACCGGGCGGTTGTCGGGGGCGCCGAGTTTGCCGGCGAGGGCTTGGCGCTGGGCCTGGCGTTGCTCGCGCAATTTCTCGCGGGCGGTTTTCATCGCAGGTGGCTCGGGCGGGGCATCGAGGCTCGTGCCGCTGGGATTGGCGCGCACATAACCGAGGGCGAGACGGGTTTCCTCGGCAGATGGTTCGCGCTGGAAGATCGCGAGGTAAAGTGACGTCACACGCTGGGTGTCATCGCCCAGCGCCATGAAGTCGGGCCGATGCGTGAGTTTGCGGGCGGTTTCGACCACCAGCGGGCTGTTCATGAGGAACAGGGCCTGTTGCGGGACGGTGGTTTCGAAACGCCGGCCCGTGGGTGTGTCGGGATTGGGGAAATCAAACTGCGTCAGCAACTCGGGCGGGTTGCGGCGGTCGATGAGGAAGTAGAGCGCGCGGCGTTTGCCGAACTCGTCGCTCGCGGCGGTGACCGGCTTGCCACCGAGGGTGCGGTCGAGACTGCCACTGATGGCGAGCAACGAGTCGTAGACTTCCTCAAAGTCCAGGCGGCGAAGGCTGGAGTGCCAGAGCAGGCGGTTGTCGGGGTCGGCGGCGAGGCGGGCCGGATCGGCGCGACTGCCCTGCTGGTAAGTGCTCGTGAGCAGCATCGTGCGGTGGAGCTGCTTGAGCGACCAGCCGCTCTCGATGAGGCGTGTGGCGAGCCAGTCGAGCAACTCGGGGTGGCTCGGCGCACCGCCCATGTTGCCGAGATCGTCGGGCGTGGCGACGAAGCCGGCGCCGAAATGCTGCTGCCAGATTCGGTTCACCAGCACGCGGGCGGTGAGCGGGTTCTTCGGATCGGCAATGGCTTGCGCGAGTTCGAGGCGGCCGGAGCCCTTCTTCCAAGCCGGGCGGTTTTTCGGGTCGGCGGACAGGATCTCGAGGAAACGGCGCGGCACCATCTCGCCGGTGTTGCCGACCTCGCCGCGGAGCAGCACCGGGTAATCTTTCGGGTTAGGCACGTCGGTCACACCGTGCGCTCGCGGCGGAGCGCCGGGGTGGTTCATCTCGAGGTTGGTGATCTCGCGCTGCAGGACACCCTCGGCACGGACCAGTTCGCGGCGCTTCTGCGGGTCGCGCTCACGCGCGCGACGCATTTCGAGGAACTGTTTCTGCAGCTCCTCGCCGCGCTGGACGAGTTCGCGGCCCTTGGCCATGTAGTCGGTGAGGTCGTCGGTGACGGGGAGGCGGGCGGTCAACGCCGGCTCCATCATGGCGAGGCGCGGTTCGGTGGTGTTCGCGAACACACCGTAGAGCGAGTAGTAGTCCTTGGTCGGGATCGGGTCGAACTTGTGGTCGTGGCAGCGGGCGCAGGAGACGGTCAGGCCGAGAAAGGCCTTGGTCGTCACGTCGATGCGGTCGTCGATGATATCGTTGCGACGTCCGTCGTGCTGGTTGCCAAGGCGGAGGAAGCCAAGGGCGGCGAGGATGCTCTGGTCGTCGGGGATTTCCTGCTTGGCGGCCTTGGCCTTCGCCGCAGCTTCGGCCACGACGCGGTCGGCGGCGAGCTGTTCGGTGATGAACCGGTTGTAAGGTTTGTCGGTGTTGAAGGACTTGATGAGGTAGTCGCGGTAGGTCCACGCGTGAGGAAAACGCGGGTCATCGCGCCGGGGCGGGTCGCCCTTGGTGTCGGAGTAGCGGGCGACGTCCATCCAGTGACGCGCCATGCGTTCGCCGTAGGCGGGCGAATCGAGGAGGCGGTCCACGACCTTGGCGAAGGCTTCGGGGGAGGTGTCGGCGAGGAAACGCTGGATCTCGGCTTCGGTCGGCGGAAGGCCGGTGAGGTCGAAGGTCACGCGGCGGATGAGCGTGCGTTTGTCGGCGAGCGGATTGGGTGTGAGTCCGGCGGTTTCGAGGCGGGCGAGGACGAACGCGTCCACGGGCGACTGCACCCACGCAGTGTTTTTCACCGCGGGCACGGCGGGTTTCTGCACGGGCTGAAAGGCCCAGTGCTTGCGGCCGACGCCGCCGTAAGACTTGCCGCCGGCGGTGGAGAGCGGCACGCGCGGGTCGGGTGCGCCGCGGCGGACCCACTCGGTGAGATCGGCGATCTGGCGGTCGGTGAGTTTTCCGCCGTGGTCCTCGGGCGGCATCTGCAGGTCTTCGTCGGTGTAGCGGATGGCCTGGATCAGGAGGCTTTCGTCGGGCTTGCCGGGGATTACGGCGGGACCCGAATTGCCGCCGTGGAGGAGGGCGTCGCGCGAGTCGAGGAGCAGGCCGGCCTTGATCTTGTCGGCCGTGTGCGAGTGGCACTTGTAGCAGTGTTCGCTGAGCACGGGGCGGACCTTGGACTCGAAGAAGTCGAGGTCGGCCTTGGCGAGGGCGGGTTCGGCGGCGAGGGCGGAAGAAGCTGTGAGCAGGCTCGCTCCTGCAGCGAGGAGGAGGTGTAGGGTCGTCGCTTGCGGCGACCTCGGACGCGAGGTCGGACCAAGGTCCGACCCTACAAGAAACCGTCGCACGCGGGACCTCATGCTCATGCTAGGATCGGTTTTACCACGTTGCCGGCGACGTCGGTCAGGCGGAAGTCGCGGCCGTTGTGCCGGTAGGTGAGCTTCGTGTGGTCGAAGCCGAGGCAGTGCAGCACAGTTGCGTGCAGGTCGTGGACGTGCACCTTGTCTTTGACGGCCTCGGCGCCGGTCTCGTCAGTGTCGCCGTGGACATGGCCGCGCTTCACGCCGCCGCCGGCGAGGACGAGGGAGAAGGCTTTGGCGTTGTGGTCGCGGCCGGGCGAGTCGCCGCCGTTGCGGTCGCGCGTGGGCTTGCGGCCGAATTCACCGCCCCAGATGACGAGCGTCGAATCGAGCAGGCCGCGCAGCTTCAAATCCGCGAGCAACGCGGCGAGCGGCTGGTCGATTTCGCCGGCTTTCTGGGTGATGCGGTCCTCGAGGTCGTCGTGGTGATCCCAGCCGTCGTGCCAGACTTGCACGAAGCGCACGCCTCGCTCCACGAGGCGGCGGGCGATCAGCAGCTGGCGGCCCTGCGCGGTGTCGCCGTAGGCGGCGCGGGTGTCAGCGGGTTCCTTGTTGATGTCGAAAACATCGGTCGCCTCGGCCTGCATGCGGAAGGCGATCTCGGCGGTCTCCAGGCGCGACTCGAGCGCGGCGTCGCGCTGGAGGTTTTGCGCGTGGAGCTCGTTCAGTTGGTGGACGAAGTCGAGCTGGCGGCGCTGCTCGGGCTTGGAGACGTAGCTGTTGCGGATGTTCTGGATCATCTGCTGCACGTTGCGCGCGGTCGTGTTGACGCTCGTGCCCTGGTAGATGCCGGGAAGGAAGGCCGAGCCGTAGCCGTTGGCCCCGCCGACGGGGAGGCGGTTGCCGCGGAGGGAGATGAAGCCGGGTAGATTCTGGTTTTCCGAACCGAGACCGTAAACCACCCAGGAGCCGAGGCTGGGCTTGGTGATGCGCACGGAGCCGGTGTTCATGAACGTCGTGGCGACATCGTGCGCCGGGATGTCGGTGAACATCGAGCGGACGACCGTGAGGTCGTCCGCGTGCGCGGCGGTCTTGGCGAAAAGTTCACTGACCTCGAGGCCGGACTGGCCGTAACGCTGGAAAGCGAAGGGCGAGCCCATGGCCACGCCGCCGTCGGTGCCGAGCGATTTTCCGTCGAGACGGTTGAGCGCGGGCTTGTAGTCCCAGGTGTCCACATGGGACGGCGCGCCCTGGGCGAAGATGTGGATCACGGCCTTGGCCTTGCCGGGAAAGTGCGGCAGCTTCGGGGCGAGTGGATTTCCGGCGGGGGCAAGCCCGGTGGGCGAAGATGCGCCGAACAGGTCGGTCGGACCAAGAAAGGTCGCGGCGCCGAGGGCGCCGAGGCCGAGGCCAACGCGGCTCAGAAACTGGCGGCGCGTCAGGAAATAGTCTTCGATGTCGGTCGAGACGCCGAGGCAGGGGTGGTGCCCGTGGTAATGGTGCGCGTGCTCGTCGTGGGGCATGGCGGGAGGTGGTCCCAACAAGACGCAGCTTGCCCTCCTTCGGTTTCGAGGCGAGCCGGGAAAGGCGACTTTGGCGCGGAATTTACGAAGCGACCTGAGCCAGCGCGAAGTCGCGGATCCGGGCACGCACGGAGCGAAGTCCGTTCAGCCGGGTGGGGGACAGACTGCGGGCGAGGCCGGTTTTCTCGAACAGCTCGGGTTCAGTGGCGGCGACGTCGGCCGGGGTGGCGTCGCTGTAGAAATCGCAGAGCAGCGCGACCAGCCCGCGCACGAGCGGGGAGTCGGCATCGCTGCGGAAATGACAGCGGCCGTCGCGCAGTTCGCCGACCACCCAGGCGGCGGAGATGCAGCCTTTCACGCGGTTTTCCTCGGAGCGCTCGGCCTCGGGCAACGGCGGACGTTTCTTCGCCCGGTCCACCACGACAGCGAGGCGTTCCTGCGCGTCCTCGATCAGGAGGAGGTCTTCGATGGTCTGCACCTGTTTCTCGGCAAGGGACACGCGGACAAGCTGGAGGGCATGCGGTGATCTGGCAAGTGGAGCGAAATCAGAGAGAAGCAGACAATATGGGAGTAAGCTCTGCCGTCGTCAGCGGCAGCGGGTTGCTCTTGGTGCTGCTGGCCGCGGCGGCCTTCTCCACGACCAACGGGACGTCGGCGGGCGTCACGCCGTAGGTGGACAGGCGGGGAATGGATAAGGCGGCCACGAGCGCGTGCACCCAGGCCACCCCATCGTCAGCCGTCGCGTGCGGCCGGCCGGTGAGGAGGCGGGCTACCTCATCGTAGCGGCGGACGGTGTTGCCGGTGGGTTGGCGGGTACGGGCGGCGGCGAGGTTGGCGGCCATGGCATGCGGCAGCAGGGCGGCGCAGACGGCGCCGTGCGGGGCAGGGAACATGCCGCCGAGCGGTGCGGCGAAACCGTGGACGATGCCGAGGCCGGCGTTGGCGAGGGCCTGGCCGCTGCACAGGCTGGCAAAAGCGAGGTCGGCCCGCGCGGCGTCATCGCGGCCGTTGTCGCAGGCCCGGCGCAACGAGCGCGCGGCGAAAGGCAGCGCGCCGACGCACAGGGCGTCGGTCATCGGATTGGCGCGGCAGGAAACGTAGGGTTCGATAAGCTGGGTGAGCGCGTCGAGCCCCGTGGCGGCGGTGATGGCGGGCGGGAGGTCGCGCGTGAGTTCCGGGTCCACGAGCGCGATGCGCGGCAGCATCGAGAGATCTCGCAGGCTGGCCTTGCAGCGGTGGGTGGGCGAGGCGAGCACGGCGTTGCGCGTGACCTCGGCTCCGGTGCCGGCGGTGGTGGGAATGGCGAGGCAGGGAGCGGCGGGACGGACGAGCGGTTGGGCGCGCCCGACCACTTCGAGGTAGTCGAGCAGGTCGCCGGGGTTGGTAAGGAGTGCGGCGACGGCCTTGGCGGCGTCGAGGGCGCTGCCGCCGCCGAAGCCGATGACAAAATCGCAGTCGGCGGCGCGTGCGTGGACGGTGGCGGCCGTGACGGCGTCGGTGGTCGGTTCGCCGGAAACGGCGAAACAGGTGTGCGCGACGGACGCGGCGGTCAAAAGCTCCAGCAAGGGCTCGGCCCGGGCGGGATCGCGGCCGGTGACCACGAAGGCGTGGCGGCCGAGGCTGCGGGCAAGCGAGCCGACTTCTCGGAGTGTGCCCGGGCCGAAGACGATGCGGCCGGCGGTGGCGAATTCGAAGCGCATGGCGTTACCAACCGTTATCCGCAGGAAATACGTTGCTGTATTTCACGCTGCGACGCGGGGCTGCCATCATCGGCTCCACGGCGTCGCGCCAGGTGGCGTAGTGGGCGGTGGCCTTGTGGGCGGCCGGGGCTTCGGTGGAGCGGTAAGCCTCGACGAGCACGAAGCGCGTGGGGTCGTCCGCCTGCTGGACGACATCGAAGCGGGCGATGCCCGGTTCAAGGACGCTTTGGGCGGCGTTCTCGGTGGTCGCGGCGATGAAGGCGGCGACGGATTCGGGTTTCACCTGAACATGGACATGGACGACGAGCATGGAGCACCTCGAGGGTTAAGCGGAGAAGCCGGAAGTTTGGGCCGCCGCCGAGGCGAGGCCAAGTCTTTGCTTGGGGCCAGTAGGTGGAGCCGGCGCTCCGCGCAGGCTTGGCCTTTGGCTCCACCGGCTTGCCAGCGTGGGGTGGTTTCGCTCCACTGCCGCATGGTCAATCCGTTTGCGCTCAACTGGCTGTGGCGCGGCTTCAAGGGAAACAGCGTGACGTTCGCGCTGCTGTTCGCCTGTCTCGTGCTCGGGTGGTCGGTGACAGGGAGCCTGTGGTTTTTCCTGCGCAACCTCGGCGTGCATTGGATTTTCGCACTCGTGATCCCGGGCCTCTTCTTCAGCTGGCTGGCAAAGCGTGAGGAGAAGTGGCTGCCCGACGAGGCGGTGCGCAAGCGCTGGGCCCGCGGACTGATCATCGTCTCGCTGGCCCTCGCGCTGTTGATCGCGTGGGTGAAGCAATGAGCCGTTCCCGCCAGGGGTGGGCCACGGTCGAGGCGCTCTTGAAGCGACGTGGGGCAGGCTGGCTGCTGCTGGCATTGCTGGCCGGGCTCTACATCTGGGCTTACTGGACGCATCCGCTGAATCCCGGTTCGGCGCCAGTGACCGCGCGCACGGGCTGGTGGAGCTGGTCGGACCAATACAAATATCTCCTCGCGACACAGGATCTGGCGGCGGGCAAGGTCACGCGGGAAACGTATCACTACCCGCTGGGGTATTCGGCACTGGGCGTGCCGTTTGTGAAACTGTGGCCGGCGCATGTGTTCTTCGTGCCCGACCTGTTGCTTGTGTTGGCGACGGCCGCGATGTGGTGGCGTCTGGTGCGACGCTGGGCGCCGGCGACGGTCGCGCTGGCGGTCGCGGTGGTGTTTATCACCACGCACGGCGACTTGCTGCGCCTGACAATGGTCGTGCCGTGGAACACGTTGCCGACCCAACTCACGCTGCTGTCCGGCGTGCTGCTCATGTTGGAAGTTCGCGGTCCGCGCACGGTGTGGTGGCTGACCGGCCTGGCGGCGGCGACGTGGCTGGTGCGGCCCGCCGACGCCGTAAGCTTTGCCCCGATGCTGGTGTGGGCGGTGCTGCGGTTGGAGACATGGCGCGCGCGGATCAGCTGCGGAGTCGGCGGCGTGGCGATCATCGCCGCGGCGATGGGGGCGGTGGGGGCGTTGAATCTGTCGGTGTGGGGGACGTGGCGCACGCCCTATGAACAGGCGGCGCACACGATGGTGGGGTTCTTTTCGTTTCCGCTGGCGGAGAAGCTTTACTGGACCTTCGTGGACGGGCGGCCGTTCTTTGGCGAAACCGACACGGCGCTGCTCTGGCGTTATCCGTGGCTGTTTCTCGCGGTGCCCGGCGTGGTCTTCTGGGTGAAGCGCGAAGGCGCGGCCGGAGCGGCGGCGGTGGCCACGGTGTTTCTAAGCGGGCTGCTCTATCTCGGCTACAATGACTTTTTTCCGTCATCGTTCTACCGTTTCAGCCTGATTCATTACGTATCATGGCTGTTCCTACCGCTGCTGGCGGCTGTGGCGGGAGTTTGTTGGGCGGGATGGCGAACACGGGTGGTGTGGCTGGGCTGGGGTGGTGCGCTGCTGCTCTTCGTGCTGGCGAGCGGGCTGCAATTGGTGGAGCGGCCGCTGTCCGCAGAGGTGGCACCGGGGGAAGTGCGGGCGCTGCCGAAGGCAAGGTCGCTGTGGGTGCGGTTCCCCGGCGAGTCGCTGGAAAAGGTGACGGCGCTGAGATTCGATGGGCGCGCGATCCTGGAGTCGGCGGATTACCAGATTCCATATATGCCGAGCGACTTGAAGCTGCTCTTGGGCGATCGAGCGGAGGGTGGGCAACTCAGCGCTTTACCCGGGGCTGGTATCAACGCGACACCGCAGGTCGGCGACTTTCGCTGGGGCTGGCAGTGGGCGTGGGGGCGACGTCACCCCTGATTGTCATGCTGAGCACATACAAGGATCCAAGGAATGCCCATCTCGGTTAGGTGTCGCGAAGCTTCTGCTGGATGCTTCGCTTCGCTCAGCATGACACGTTGCGAGTGGGGGCTCTATCCGGCGGCCGCTGTGCCGAGTTGCGGCATGGGGAGGTCGAGCGTCGCGACGAGGGCGCGGTAGAGTTCGCCTTCCTCGGGGCTGATGGTGCCGTCGCTGCCGATGACGTGGGCGGCGGCGATGAGCAGCCGCTTTTTGATGGCCAGCGAACACACGGCGAGTTTGTCGAGGGCGGCGTCCACGCGTTCCAAGCCGCATGCGGCGGGCTCCATGAGCGTGAGGCGACCGGCGAGCAAGGGGAGTTGCGTCGCGCCGGCGGCGAAGGCGCGCGTCGATTCCGTGGGCGAGAAATGCGCGAGGGCGGAGAGCACGGTGTTGATGTCGTTGGCCACGGCGGGGAAGGAGTCGAACTGCAGGGTGCGGTTGGGCGATTGCGCAAGGCGGAGCTGGCTGAGCAGCATCTTCTGCAGCGCGTATTCGAAGGGCGTGACCTGGGCGTCGGCGTGGACGAGTTCGTCGAGCGTCGTGGCGAAGCGATCGAGGCCGGCGGCATCGAGCTCGCGCAGGGCGGGCAGGGCGAGCTGGAGCAGCGAAAGGCGCGCGTCGGGGTGGAGCACGCTCAGGGCGGAGCGGTAGCCGGCGAGCTGCGCCGAGGCTTCGGCCCCGGCGTGTTTCTCGACAATGATTTGTTGGGCGTCTCGGGCGGTTTTGTCGCCGTTGAGCAGCAGGCCGAATACGACCACCTGCGCGCCGGCGGCGTCACGCACGGCTTCGCGCAGGCGCTCGGGGATGGACTGGATCAGCGCCTGGGCGTGGCGAAAGTGGGAATCGGTGAGCGCGCCGATGTCCACGACGGCCTTGGCCGGCGCGAAGGCCATGCGCGCCGGCGGGCGCGGCGGCGGCAGGTCGGGCTGCGCTTCCTGCACGCGGCGGAAGGTTTCCTCTGGGGTGTGGCGCGTGCCGCCGCCGAAACCGGCGGTGGCGAAGGACTCGTTATTGATGTCCACCACCGCGGGCGGGTCGAAGAGCTTGCCATCCCAGCTGGGTTCGACGGCCTTGATGCGCTGGTCGAGGGGCGGGTGCGTGGCCCAGAGGCCGCCGAAGTTGGACTTGAAGGCCTGGGCAATGAAGAAGTGTCCGATCTCGCCGGCGTGGTTGTTGAGCATCGTGCCGCCGAGGGCGTAGCCACCGATCTTCTTGAGGGCGCCACCGATGCCGAGCGGGTTGCGCGTGAATTGCACGGCCGAGGCGTCGGCGAGAAACTCGCGCTGTCGCGACACGGCGGCCTGGATCAGGCGGCCGAAGAAGTAACCGATGTAGCCGATGATCATGAGGGCGAGCCCGATCGCGAGCAGCACGGGGATCTCGCCGCCCTTCTTCTTGCCGGAGGTGCGCACGCGTCCGCGAAAGAGGGCGCGCAGGATGCCGCGGCCGATGAGACCGATGACGAGGATGCCGAAGACGATGGCGGTGATGCGCACGTTGAGCCGCATGTCGCCGTTGAGGATGTGGCTGAACTCGTGGGCGACGACGCCCTGCAGCTCGTCGCGCGTGAGCTTGTCGAGCGTGCCGCGCGTGACTGCGACGGCGGCGTCGGCCGTGGTGAGGCCGGCGGCGAAGGCGTTCAGGCCCGGCTCCCCGTCGAGGATGAACACGGCTGGCATCGGGATGCCGGAGGCGATGGCCATCTCCTCGACGACGTTCAGCAGCTGGCGCTCACGGAAGTCGCGGGTCTTCGGGTCCACGCGCCGTCCACCGACCATCTCGGCGACCGCCGCGCCGCCGTGGCGCATCTTTGACCACTTGTAGAGCGAGGCGAGGCTGACAACTGCCAGCGTGGTGCCGGCGACGCCGAGGAAGAGTTTGGGGTCGAAAAGCGGGCGTGTCCCGGATGTGCGGTATTGGCGCTGGCCGTGGCGGTCGCGCGCGAAGCCCTGGTACTCGAGGCCGCCCACCGCGAACCAAGCCGCCGCATAGCCGGCTACGATGGTGCCCAGCACCGCGAGCACGAACAGGAACACCAGCCGCTTGGAGCGGCGGCGTGCGCGGTCCTGAGCTTCGAAGAAGTCCATGGAGAGCGATCAGTTTTCAACGGTCGGCAGCCAGATCAAACTGACTAAGTGCCGAAAGCTGAGCGCTGATGCTTTAGGAAAACTTGACCTTCGGGGCCTCGCGTTCGGCGGCGTTCTCGACTTGGAAGAGGGCAGCCTCGGCGAAATTGAAGATGCCGGCGATGAGGTTGGTGGGGAAGCGCTCGCGACTCGTGTTGTAGCCGGTGACGGCGTCGTTGTAGGCCTGGCGGGCGAAGGAGATCTTGTTTTCCGTGGAGGTAAGCTCCTCGGTGAGCTGCATCATGTTCTGGTTGGCCTTGAGGTCAGGGTAAGCCTCAGAAACGACCATCAGGCGGGAGAGTGCGCCGGCGAGGCCGGACTCGGCGCCGAGCAGACCCTTCATGGCGGAGGCGTCAGCCGGGTTGGCCGCGGCGGCCTTGGAGGCGGCGTAGGCGGTGTTGCGCGCGGCGATGACGGCCTCGAGGGTCTCGCGCTCGTGCTTGAGGTAACCCTTGGCGGTCTCAACGAGATTGGGGATCAGGTCGTAGCGGCGCTTCAGCTGGACGTCGATCTGCGCGAAAGCGTTCTTGAAACGGTTCCGCAGGGTGACGAGGCCGTTGTAAGCGCCGATGAGCCAGAAGCCGATCAGCAGCGCGCCGCCGCCGAGCACGAGAAGGAGAACAAGAGCGATACTCATAAGGGTGGTTTGGGTTGAACCGAACGGGGTCTTTTCTGTCAGATGCGGAAATGCGGCGCGAGAAATTTCACGTTACAGGGTCAGGGCAACTTTGGAGCAGGCGGCGCTTGCCAGCGGGTGAGACGAGTTGCACGATGCGGCGCCCAATGAAGATGCCGGTGCGCCCCACTTTTCTGTTCCTTGTTTTGCTGTCCGGTTTGGCGGTCGCCCAAGTGGCCGACCCGAGTCCGCTCGCCACCGCGGCCAACGCCCGGCAGACGGTGCCCGGCAACTGGATCGTGGCGGAGAGTCGCGCGGATGCGGCGCTGCAGGCGGGGTTTCCGGCGACAGCCGCCGGCATCTACCGCGAAATCCTGGCCGACACCGCCCTGGCGGCGGATGCACGGGCGCGAGTGACATTGTCACTCGTGACGGCTTTGTTGGATACTGGCGATCTCGCCGCGGCCGATAAGCTGCTGCAGGGTTACGCCGGACCCCAGAACAGTTCCTATCACCTGCGGGCGGGATTGCTGGCAGTCCGCGCAGGCCGCCTGACCCAGGCGCGCAATGAACTCACGGCGTGCCGGCTCGAGGAGCTGGTGGCGCCGGATCGAGGGTGGTGGTATTTCCTCGCGGCGAGCATCGCGGATGAAGATCAGGATCTGACACGGGCCAATCCGCTTTATGAGCAGGCGTCGAACGCCGCGGTTTCAGATCTCCAACGTGCACGATTTGAGTTGGGGCGCGAGCAGTCACGTTTGCTGGCGAGGCAGGCGGGGGAGGATCAGTTGCCCAGATTGCGCAGCAGCATGGAACAGTTCCAGGGGCAGCGCACCGGCTACGAGTTTGCGCGTTCCTACGCAGGGGCGCTGGCCGCCCTGGGTCGGGCGAGCGAAGCCCAGCAAGTCTTGGAAAGACAGCTGGCCTTCATGCCGGCGAGCGAGCGCAACATCGCCGACCAGTTCCGCCTGATGCTCGGGCTGATCGCGGGCGAAGGCAGCGAGGCCGGGCGGCGGGCGTTCCGGCAGTTGTTGCGCGACGCGCAGCGTCCGGAAACGCGCCGTCTCGCCCTGCACCTGCTGGCGCGCGGCGTCAAAAACCAGGCCGAGCGCGAGCAGCTGCGACGCGAGCTGGCCGCATTGATCTCCGCCACCCCGACCAGCCCGGTCATCGAGGATTTGCTGCTGGTGCGGGCGCAATCGGCCTTGGCGGACAAGGATTATACCGAGGCGGAGGACGATGCCCGGCGGTTGCTGGACAACTATCCCGCCACCACGTTGCGACCGGCGGCCCTCGGCGTGCGTCTCGCCGTGGCCTGGGATCTTAAACGCTACCGCACAGCGGCGGATGTCATCGCGCAGTTGCGCGGTCTGCTGCCGGCGGGTCCGGAACGGGCACAGCTCGGCGTGTTGCTGGCCGAGGCCTACTTCCGGGCCGAGGACTATCGCAACGCGGCCGATGTCTACGACGCGGCTCTCCGGGAACCGCCACTGGCGGCGCCGGCGGGGATCCTGATGTTCCAGCGCGTGCTCTCCGAGATCAGGGCGGATCGTCTCGAAACGGCCGCCCAGCAACTCGACACCGCGGCGGCGGAACCGGCGTTTGACGCGGAGAATCGCTGGCAGGCGGAGTGGAATTTGGTGAAGGAAATGCAGAAGCGGGACCAGACGCAGGCAGCGCTCGCGCGGGTCGAGCGGCTGCTGGGGGCCGGCGTGCAGGGCGTGCCCGAGGCGCTGCGCATCCGGCTCATGTGGCTGCGGGCCAGGCTGGCCTTTGACAACGGTCAGCCGGAACTGGCCCTGCGGCGAGCCGACGAGCTGATCAACCAGCTACAACAAAGTGGGCAGATGGAAGCGGCCTTGCGCACGGAGGTTGCCAGCACCACCCACCTGCTGAAGGCGCAGTCGCTACTTTCCCTGGGCCGCGATGCGGACGGCGTGGCCGTGCTGGACAAGTTACGCGCAGATTTCCGGGCAACGACGGCGGCACAATATTCCTTCCTCGTGCAGGCGAGCCATCTCTCGCAGCGGGGGGATCTGGCCGGCGCGCAGGCCGTGTTGATCAGCTTCGTGGACACCGCCGAATATGCGCGCAGCGAATACGCACCGGTGGCGCTTTACCAAGCGGCATTGCTGCTCGAGCGACAGGGCCTCGACCGGCACCTTGAGGAGGCGGGCGACCGGCTGGAGCGGTTGATCAAGGATTATGCCAACGACCCGATCGTGTTCTACGCCCGGCTCAAGCAGGGGGACCTGCTGCGCAAACTAAATGATTTCCCGAATGCGCGGCTCGTTTACGAATACCTCGTCAACAACTATGCCGGTCACCCGGACGAACTGCTGGCCCAGCTGGCCCTGGGCAACACGCTGCTCGCGCAGGGCGCGAACAATGTCTCCAACTACGAGAGCGCCGCGGCCATCTTTGAGCGTCTGCGGGATTTGCCTTCAGCGCCCGCGGACCTGCGGGTTGAAGCGGGGTTCACCTGGGGTTATGCGTTGTCCAAGCGCGGACAGCCGGAAAAAGCTCAAGCGGTCTTCTGGTCGGTGGTGGACACCTTTCTTCTGGATCCGACCCAGGCGGCCAAACTGGGCACCAGGGGACGCTGGTGGCTTTCCAAATCGCTGCTGGAACTGGCCCAACTTCACGAGGAGGCCGGCCGCTTGGACGAGGCCCAGCGCGCCTACCAGCTGATCGTGGACAACCGGTTGAGCGGCGTCGCCCAAGCCCAGTCAAAGCTGACCCGCTTCCGGGCCGCAGGCAGCACGACGCCATGAGCTTTGTCATGGACGCATGGATGACCCCTCGCATGATGCGCGCGAAACAAACATGAAGGCTTTTAGTTACAGTGTCTTCGCCCAAGGCGGCCCGGTGATGTGGCTGCTCATGGCTCTGGGGGTGGCCGCGCTGGTGGTATTTGCAGAACGGGCGCTCTACCTGCATCGCAGCCAGATTCGCTCCGCGGAATTCCTCAACGGCATCAAGAACCTGCTACAGAAGGACCGTCTGATGGAGGCGCTCACTCTTTGTGAGGAAACGCCCGGTCCCATCGCCAAGCTGGTCAAGGCCGGGCTGCGGCATGCGGGCGAGGACGAACAGGCCTTACGCTTTGCCGTGCAGGAGGCGGCGCTGACGGAACTGCCCGTGCTCGAGCGCAGAGTGGGGGCACTCGCGGCGATCGCCCAGATTGCTCCCCTGCTTGGATTGCTCGGGACGTTGCTGGGCATGATCCAGACTTTCTGGCTTTTCAACCAGGGCGGCAACTACGCCACCCCGGCCGTGCTGGCTGGCGGTATGTGGGAGGCGCTGCTGACCGCCGCTGCCGGGCTGGCTGTCGCCATCCCCGCGCACCTCGGACGACATTTTCTCACCGGCCGGGTGCGGGTTCTCGTCCATGACATGGAGTGGATTGGCAACGAGCTGATGCGCTACCTGCTGCGTGACTACCGCAAAGGGGGGGGCACGGGCGTATGATCAGCGGACCGCTTGAATTGCAGTCGCGGCTCAGCCCGCCGCCGCGAGATCTGGACGTTTTCGCATGGGTGAACACCGGCCTGATCGTGCTATTCTTCGCGTTGCTGGGCTCGCGCTTTGTCCTCGCGCCAGGTTTGCCGGTCGGTTTGTCCGGGGACGGTTCCTGGGCTTTGCCCCGGATGGATGGCGCAGCCGAAAACGCAGTGCCGGCTTCGGTGGTGGTCAGCTATCTGCGTGAGGACGTGATCCTCTTCGAGGGCGGTAAATTCACGTTGGCGGAACTTCGGAAGCATATGGAGATTTACGCGAAAGAGCATCCGGGTGCGGTTATGCTGGTGCGTGCGGACCGGCAGGTATCGATTCAGGATTTTGCCAAGCTGGCCTCCATGGCCTCGCAGGTGGGTTTTTCGCAGGCGCAGTTGGCAATGGAACAGCCGGTGGCAGAAGAAGGTCAGCCCTGATGGATTTGACGACATGTCCTTCTCATCACCCATCGTGAGACGCCGGGTCTGGGTCGGCATCTTGGTTGGCGTAGCCGGCGTCGTCAGTTGGGCATGGTGGGTGCGTGGCCAACAAAAGTTAACCGGGTCGGAGAAGCGGGCGGCGCAACCTTTTGTCCAGCTGGCCGGAGCCGGTTCGACCGCGACCAATCGAATATTGCAGGAGCGGGCGGAACTGATGGATCCTACGCCACTGTTTTTTCCAACGGATTGGAATTTTGGCCAGCGACCGCTCAACGCCGAGCGACTGAGGCAACCCGGACAAGTATTTGGTCTCTATGAACCAAAACTCACGGTGAACGAGCAAGGTCTCGCATCATACGGGGCGGAAACGATCCAAGTGCCCCAACAACCCACCGACTTGCTGGCCCAAGGAAATGAGGTGCCCTTTGCTGGGATAGGGCAGGTGGATCGCAAGCTGACAACTCTTCCGGTGAGGGCCGGCTACTTGGAAATACGCCGATTTGGAAGTGAAGAAGTCATTGAGGAAAAGCCGCTTACTGGCGGAGTGCAATTTCCGCGGACGGATTTTGCGCCGGTGGAGTTTTTAGTGGTTGTGGGGGTTGGTGGATTGATCGGCGACCCGATTTTGCTGAGCGGTTCGGGATGGGATGAGGTTGATGGTTACCTCCGAACCTATCTCGCCAGCTCTTATCGTCTGGGTGAACGTTTGTCACCCGGTCGTTATCGGGTGTTGGTCGGAACTTAGGATTTTTTGGTTAAATCGAACAAAATCTAGTTGACGGGCGATTTTGGTAATCATTGCCTCGTCGTTCTCTTTGTTTTTTTCAGTGTCTTGGTCTGCCCAGATAGCTCAGTTGGCAGAGCACGTTCTTGGTAAGGACGAGGTCGCCGGTTCGAATCCGGTTCTGGGCTCCAGGGCAACCCGTCGGTGATTCCGACGTTAATCAAAATCAACAACTTCAACCACAACCACATACTCCAAGCTCCACATGGCTAAAGGAACATTCGAACGCAAGAAGCCGCACGTCAACGTTGGCACCATCGGTCACATCGACCATGGTAAGACCACCACGACCGCCGCGATCCTGGCCGTGCAGGCCCGCAAGGGTCTCGCCGAGGTCAAGGCCTACTCCGACATCGCTAAGGGCGGCACCGTCCGTGACGCGACCAAGACTGTCACGATCTCTGTGGCCCACGTGGAATACGAGACCGCCAAGCGCCACTACGCACACGTTGACTGCCCCGGCCACGCCGACTTCGTCAAGAACATGATCACCGGCGCCGCCCAGATGGACGGTGCGATCCTCGTCGTCTCCGCTGCCGACGGTCCGATGCCGCAGACCAAGGAGCACGTGCTCCTTGCCCGTCAGGTCGGTGTGCCGAAGATCGTGGTTTTCCTCAACAAGGTCGATCTCATCGAAGATCCGGACCTCCTCGAACTCGTCGAAGAGGAAATTCGCGATCTCCTCACCAAGTATCAGTTCGACGGCAAGAACACCAAGATCGTTCGTGGTTCCGCCACCGCCGGTCTGGCCGGCACGCCCGAAGGCGAAAAGGCCTTCGCTGAGCTGATGGACGCCATCGATTCCGAGATCGCCGAGCCCGTTCGCGAGATGGACAAGCCCTTCCTGATGTCCGTTGAAGACGTCTTCTCGATCACCGGCCGCGGCACCGTTGCCACCGGTCGTATCGAGCGCGGCGTCGTCAAGCTCAACGAAACCGTTGAGATCGTCGGCCTCAAGGACACTGTCACCACGGTCGTCACCGGCATCGAAATGTTCCGCAAGCTGCTCGATCAGGGCCAGGCGGGTGACAACGTCGGCATCCTCCTTCGCGGTATCGACAAGGATGGCATCGAGCGTGGTCAGGTCATCGCTGCGGTGAAGTCCATCACCCCGCACAAGAAGGCCAAGGCCGAGATCTACGTCCTCTCCAAGGACGAGGGTGGCCGTCACACGCCGTTCTTTACCGGCTATCGCCCGCAGTTCTACTTCCGCACGACGGATGTGACCGGCGTGGTGAACCTCCCGAAGGGTGTCGAGATGATCATGCCTGGCGACAACATCGCCGTGGACATCGAGCTCATCGCGCCCATCGCGATGGAGAAACTCCAGAAATTCGCTATCCGTGAAGGCGGCCGCACCATCGGTGCCGGTCGTATCACCGAGATCGTCGAATAAGCGTCCTTTAACCAGCTTCAGACCGACGCTGCCGGGGCTCCTTTTTGGGGTCCCGGCTGTGTCGTCTAAAAGAAATAATCACAGGCGCGTAGCTCAATTGGTAGAGTAGCGGTCTCCAAAACCGTTGGTTGGGGGTTCGATTCCCTCCGCGCCTGCCAGCTTCGCCCGACACACCACATGGCAAATCCCTTCCGCTCCGCCCGCCTCTTCGTCAGCGAACTGATCGGCGAACTGCAAAAGGCCAGCTGGCCGACCAAGACCGAGCTCAAGGATTCGACGATCGTCGTGATCGTTGCGTGCCTGCTGCTCGGCCTCTTCACGAGCATCAGCGACTTTGCTCTCCTGAATGTCGTGAACGCCGTGACCGAGTGGGTCAGCCGTTAACCATCCGCTTTCTCCCGATGTCCACCCAGACTTCCAACGCCCAGTGGTTCGCCCTCCACACGCTCTCCGGCCAGGAGAACAAGGTGAAGAACTACATCGAGAAGTTCAAAAAGGCCGAGGAGCTCGACGATCTCATCCACGAGGTTTTGCTCCCGACGGAGGTCGTCTCCGAGGTCAAGGGCGGCAAGAAATCCGTCAAGACCCGCAAGCTGTATCCGGGATACGTTTTCATCAACATGTGCCTTTTCGACGAGACGAAGAAGGTCATGATCAAGCCGTTTTACTTCGTGAAGGACGCGGCGGGCGTCATCGGGTTCGTCGGTGGCGACAATCCCGCTCCGCTGCGCCAAGCCGAAATCGACGAGATCAAGGCCCGGATCGAGGCGGCTTCCGGCAAGGAAGTGCCGAAGGTCACCTTCGAGGTCGGCGAGGAGCTCAAGATCACCGACGGTGCCTTTGCCAATCTCACCGGTCGCGTGGACGAGGTCGATCCGACCCGCGGCAAGCTCAAGATTTCCGTTTCCATTTTCGGACGGTTTACGCCCGTCGAACTCGAATACTGGCAGGTCCAGCGCGCCTCTGAAAGCTGATCCAGCCGCCCTCACCACAACCAGTCATCCCTAGCTCAACATGGCCAAGAAAATTCAAGGTTACGTGCGCCTCCAGCTTCCCGCCGGTGCCGCCAATCCCGCTCCCCCCGTCGGCCCCGCCCTCGGCGCGCAGGGCGTCAATATCATGGGCTTCTGCAAGGAGTTCAACGCGAAGACCAAGGATCAGAACGGCATGATCATCCCCGTGGTGATCACTGTTTATTCCGACAAGTCCTTCACGTTCATCTGCAAGTCGCCCCCGGCTTCGGTGCTCCTGAAGAAGGCCGCCGGCGTCGCCTCTGGCTCCGCCAAGCCCAATTCCGACAAGGTGGGCAAGGTCACCAAGAAGCAGATTCTTGAGATCATCAAAATCAAGAAGGCCGACCTCAATGCCAACAGCGACGAAGCGGCCATCCGCATGATCGCCGGCACCGCCCGCAACATGGGCATCGAGGTCGTCGACTAACTTTTGCCAGTCCAACCGCTCATCGCGGGAGTCCGCCAGGACGTTCGCACCGCAAGGAGTAAAACATGCCCGTCAAACACAGCAAACGCTACAACAGCGCCGTCAAGGCCGCTGATCTCACCAAGGAGTATCCACTCGCGGAAGCGGTGGAGATCCTCTCCAAGTTCCCCAAGGCCAAGTTCGATGAGACCATCGAACTGTCCTTCCGCCTCGGCGTGGATCCCGCGCAGGGCGACCAGATGGTCCGCGGCACCACGCCGCTGCCCAACGGTTCCGGTAAGAAGGTCCGCGTGATCGTCTTCACCGACGACGCCCCCAAGGCCATCGCCGCGGGTGCCGACCATGCCGGTCTCGCCGACCTCATGGCGAAGATCAACGAGGGTTGGCTCGACTTCGACGTCGCCATTGCGACGACCGAAGCCATGAAGCAGGTCCGCACGCTCGCCCGCGTGCTCGGTCCCAAGGGCCTCATGCCGAACCCGAAGTCCGGCACCGTCACCGACGACATCGCCGCGGGCATCAAGGCCGTTAAGGCCGGCCGCGTGGAGTTCAAGGTGGACAAGACCGCCAACATCGGCGTGGGCGTGGGCAAGCGCTCCTTCACCCCTGCCCAGATCAGCGAGAACGTCTCCGCGGTCCTCGAGGCCGTGGGCAAGGCCAAGCCGGCCGCGTTCAAGGGCCACTACATCAAGAGCGTCACGCTCTCCTCGTCCATGAGCCCCGGCGTCAAGCTGGCGGCCACCGAGTTCAACAAATTCTAAGGAGCCCGCACCATGAGAGCCGAAAAACAATACCTGATTGATGAGGTCAACGGGCACCTGAAGAAGTCCGATTACGTCATCCTCGCCAACTTCACCAAGATGACCGTCGCCGACACCGCCGAGTTGCGCAAGCGCCTCGCGGTGGAGAAGGCCGAGTTCCACGTCGTGAAGAACAGCTCGTTCCGTGTCGCGGCCAAGGCCCTTGGCCTGCCCGATCTGGAGAAAGCCCTGGCCGGTCAGACCGCGGTCGTCGTGGGTGGCAAAAATTCCGCCGGCGTCGCCAAGATCCTCAAGAAGTTCGTCGAGGAAAAGCAGAAGCTCGAGGTCAAGGTGGGCGTCATCGACAAGAAGATGATGAGCGCCGCCGACCTCGCCAAGCTCGCCGATCTTCCCTCCCTGGAAGCCCTGCGCTCCCAGCTCCTCGGCCTGTTCATGCAGACCGCCGCCTCGTTCGTCCGCGTCGTGGACGCCAAGGTCAAGAAGGAGCAGCCCGCTGCTCCGGCCGCCTAACCTCACCCTTAACTTACCATCCTTTTCCCGGCGCAAGCCGGGAGAGACCAACCATCCAAAGAAGCAGGCTAGGGGACACGTCCCTTAAACGCGTTTCACCAACCGAAACCGCTATCCACTTCAGGAGACTACCATGAGCAACATCACCAAAGACCAAGTCATCGAGTGGCTGTCCGGCCAGTCGATCATCGATCTCGCCGCCCTCGTCAAGGACCTCGAGGCCAAGTGGGGCGTTTCCGCCGCCGCGGCCGTCGCGGTTGCCGCCCCCGGTGCCGGCGGTGGCGCCGCGGCCGCTCCCGCCGAGGAGAAGACCGAGTTCAACGTCGTCCTCACCGACGCCGGCGCGAACAAGATCGGCGTCATCAAGGAAGTCCGTGCTATCACGGGTCTCGGCCTCAAGGAGGCCAAGGATCTCGTCGAGGGCGCGCCGAAGCCCGTCAAGGAAGGCGCCAACAAGGCCGAGGCCGAGGAGATCAAGAAGAAGCTCGAGGCCGCCGGTGCCAAGGTGGAGCTCAAGTAACCGCTGCTTGGCGTTTACCCGCACTCAACTTCGTTTCACTGCCGGACAGGCCGCGTCCAACCGCGGCCTGTCCTTCGGCTTTTGTTCTTTCGTTCTTTCTGCGCCCCGAGGCCTCGCGTCCGGGCGCACCCCAGCCGGCGTTTCTTTTCTGAAACGCTGAGTCCGTCACTTTCTTTTCGTTTCACATCTCAACGGGAAATTCCATGGCCGACCGCACTCACTCCGAACGCATCAACTTCGGCAAACTCCGCGAAGTCATTCAGCCGCCGAACCTCATCGAACTCCAGATCAGCTCGTATCTCGAGTTCCTGCAGAAGGACACGGCCGAGAAGCAGCGCAAGCCCTACGGCCTTGAGGCCGTGTTCAAGGAGGTCTTCCCGATCAATTCTTACGACGAGCGCCTGACGCTCGAATACGTCTCCTACACAATCGGCGAGCCCAAGAGCTCCGAGATCGAGTGCCTCCGCGAGGGCACGACCTACGCCGTTCCGCTCTATGTGAAGCTCCGCCTCCGCGAGGAAGACTTCATCAAGGACGAGGAGATTTTCATGGGTGACATCCCGATGGTCACCGAGCGCGGCTCGTTCATCATCAACGGCGCCGAGCGCGTCGTCGTCTCCCAGCTCCACCGCTCGCCCGGCATCTGCTTTGAAGTTGCCACACACCCGAACGGCAAGCTGCTGCACTCCTTCCGCATCATCCCGGACCGCGGCACCTGGCTCGAGGTGCAGTTCGACAACAACGACCTGCTTTACGTTTATCTCGACCGCCGCCGTCGCCGCCGCAAATTTCTCATCACCACGCTGCTCCGCTCGATCGGCTTCAGCAACGATCTGGACATCCTGAACCTCTTTTACGAGCTCCAGGACCTCAAGGTCAGCAAGGCGCTCGACATGGAGAACGTCTCCACACTCGTCCTCGTCGAGGATGTGATCGACGCCCAGAAGGGCGTCGTGCTCGCCCGCGCCTTTGAGCCGCTCACCAAGGCCATCGTCCGCACCTTCGAGAAGCACGACATCAAGTCGATGCGCGTCATCGACACGACGGCCGACGAGGGTGCCATCATCCGCGCGCTCAAGAAGGACCCGACCCGTAACGAGGAGGAAGCCCTCAAGGAAATCTACAAGAAGCTGCGCCCCGGCGAGCCGCCGACGACGGCGAACGCCAAGGCCCTGCTCAAGCGTCTGTTCTTCGACCCGAAGCGCTACGACCTCGGCCGTGTTGGCCGTTACAAGATCAACCAGAAGCTCGATCTCAAGATCGACTTGGAGAACCGCATCCTCGTCTCCGAGGATGTCGTGGCCGCGACCAAGTATCTCGTCCGCCTCAAGAAGGCCGACGGCATTGTGGACGACATCGACCACCTCGGCTCGCGCCGCGTGCGCACCGTCGGTGAGCTGCTCGCCAACCAGTGCCGCGTCGGCCTCTCCCGCACCGAGCGTTTGGTGCGCGAGCGCATGACCCTCTACGACCAGAGCGTCGATTCGATCACGCCGCAGAAGCTGATCAATCCGAAGGCTCTGACGACCGTGATCCGCGACTTCTTCGCCCGCAGCCAGCTGTCGCAGTTCATGGACCAGATCAACCCGCTCGCCGAGCTCACCCACAAGCGCCGCCTGTCGGCCCTTGGGCCGGGCGGTCTCAACCGCGAACGTGCCGGTTTCGAAGTGCGCGACGTCCATCCCTCGCACTACGGCCGCATTTGCCCGATCGAGACCCCCGAAGGTCCGAACATTGGTCTCATCAACTCTCTCTCCACCTATGCTCGTGTGAACGAGTTCGGCTTCATCGAGGCCCCGTATCGCCTCGTCGAGAAGGAGAAGGGCCGCGTCACCGACAAGGTCGTTTACCTCACCGCCGACCAGGAGGAAGGCAAGACCGTCGCCCAAGCCAACGCTGACGTTGACGAGAAGGGCTTCTTCATCGGCAAGGTCACCGCCCGTAACTCCGGCAACTTCATCGAAGTCGCCGCCGAGGAGGTGGACCTGATGGACGTCTCGCCCAAGCAGGTCGTGTCCGTCGCCGCCGGTCTCATCCCGTTCCTTGAGCACGACGACGCCAACCGCGCGCTCATGGGCTCGAACATGCAACGCCAGGGCGTGCCGCTCCTCCAGACCGAGGCGCCGCTCGTCGGCACCGGACTCGAGTCCCGCCTCGCGAGCGACTCCAAGACCGTCGTCATTGCCGAGGAGCCCGGTGTCGTCGCCTCCGTGGACGCCAAGCAGATCATCGTCACCAAGGACGGCGAGCTGCCCCGCCACCCGAAGCACAACCCGAAGGACCACGTGTTCGTTTATGAACTCCGCAAGTTCATGCGCTCGAATGCCGGCACCTGCTTCTCCCAGCGCCCCATCGTCAAGAAGGGCCAGAAGGTGAAGAAGGGCGAGTGCATCGCTGACGGTCCCTCAACCGACCACGGCGAGCTCGCGCTCGGCCGCAACGTGCTCGTCGGCTTCATGCCGTGGAACGGCTACAACTTCGAAGACGCCATCCTCATCTCCGAAAAGGTGCTGAAGGAAGACATCTTCACCTCCATCCATGTCCAAGAGTTCGAGGTCACCGCGCGTGACACGAAACTCGGGCCCGAGGAAATCACGCGCGACATCCCGAACATCGGCGAGGAAGCGCTCAAGAACCTCGACCACAATGGCGTCATTCGCGTCGGTGCCGAGGTTAAGCCCGGTGACATCCTCGTCGGCAAGATCACCCCGAAGTCCGAGACTGAGCTTGCTCCCGAAGAGAAGCTGCTCCGCGCCATCTTCGGCGAAAAGGCCGCTGACGTGAAGGACACCTCCCTCATCGTTCCCTCCGGCGTGAACGGAATCATCATGGACGTGAAGGTCTCGACCAGCCGCCTCGACGCGGAGCGCGACCGCATGTCCCCCTCCGACCGCCGTCGCCAGGTGAAGCAGATCCAGGAAGACTACAAGACCCAGATGGACAAGCTGCGCGAGCAGCTGACCGAGGCCTTGTCCAACATCCTCCTTGGTGAGAAGATTCCGCTCGACGTGATCAACGGCCAGACCGGCGAAATCATCATCCCGGCCAACCGCAAAATCACGAAGACGCTTCTCCGCAAGCTGGCCGCCGTCGCGAAGCACATCGAAATCGATCCTTCGCCCGTCCGCATCAAGATCATGGAGATCATCGCCTCCTTCCAGTCAAAGTTCGACGAATTGGAAGGTGAGCGTGAGCGCAAGATCGCCTCGATCGAGACCGGCGAAGATGGCGGCCCTGGCGTCATCAAGCAGGTCAAGGTCTACATCGCCACCAAGCAGAAGCTCGAGGTCGGCGACAAGATGGCCGGCCGCCACGGCAACAAGGGCGTCGTCGCCAAGATCGTGCCGGAAGAGGACATGCCCTTCCTGCCTGACGGCACCCCGATCGAAATCTGCCTCAACCCCCTCGGCGTGCCTTCGCGCATGAACGTGGGTCAGGTGCTTGAGACCCACCTTGGCTGGGCCTGCAAAAAGCTCGGCATCAAGGTCGCGACGCCCGTCTTCGACGGTATCTCCGAGAAGAAGGTCCGCGAATACCTCAAGCAGGCCAATGACATGGAGCGCAAGGAGAGCGGTGTCGTCACCGTCACCACCTCCGGCAAGGCCACGCTGTTCGACGGTCGCACCGGCGAGAAACTCGATCAGGAAGTCGTCGTCGGCTACATCTACATGATGAAGCTGAACCACCTCGTGTCGCACAAGATCCACGCGCGCGCGGTCGGTCCTTACTCCCTCGTCACGCAGCAGCCCTTGGGTGGTAAGGCCCAGTATGGCGGCCAGCGCTTCGGCGAAATGGAGGTTTGGGCGCTCGAAGCCTACGGCGCGGCGCACACCCTGCAGGAGCTCCTCACCGTCAAGTCCGACGACGTCAACGGTCGCACCAAGATCTACGAGTCGCTCGTCAAGGGCGACAACACGCTGAGCGCCGGCACGCCCGAGTCGTTCAACGTGCTCGTCAAGGAAATGCAGGCCCTCGGTCTCGACATCAAATTGAACAAGCGCACCGCCCTTGGGGAAGCCCTCGGCGGCGCCCGCTAACCCTTAACACGATACTGGGAGCACAATCGCAATGAGCACAGAACAAGCCCGCGAAGAAGTCCGTTCCGTCCTTGGTTCGGACGAAAACCTGTTCGACAGCGTTTCCATCACCGTCGCCGCGCCGGAAACCATCCGCGCGTGGTCGAAGGGTGAGGTCAAGAATCCCGAGACGATCAACTATCGCACGTTCAAGCCCGAGCCGGGCGGCCTCTTCTGCCAGAAGATTTTCGGCCCCGTGCGCGACTACGAATGCGCCTGCGGAAAATACAAGCGCATCAAATACAAGGACGTCGTGTGCGATCGCTGCGGCGTCGAGGTCACCATCGCCCGCGTTCGCCGCGAGCGCATGGGGCACATCGAGCTGGCCGTCCCGGTCGCCCACATCTGGTTCCTCAAGAGCATGCCGAGCCGCCTCGGCCTGCTGCTCGACATGACCGCCCGTTCGCTCGAGCGCGTCATCTACTACGAGAACTACATGGTGACCAACGCGGGCAAGACGCCGCTTGAGCTCAAGCAGCTCCTCACCGAGACCGAGTACCAGCAGGCCGTCGATGAATACGGCGCTGACGCCTTCACCGCCAAGATGGGCGCTGAGGCCGTCCGCGACGTGCTCACCCAGGTTGACATGGAGGCGGTTGTCGCCGAGCTCCACGAAACGATGCGCGCCACGCGCTCGAAGCAGATCAAGAAAAAGCTCTCCAAGCGCCTCAAGGTCATTGGTGGTTTCATCAGCTCCAAGTCCCGTCCCGAGTGGATGGTCATGGAGGTTCTGCCGGTCATCCCGCCGGATCTGCGCCCGCTCGTCCCGCTTGAGGGCGGCCGCTTCGCGACCTCCGACCTTAACGACCTCTACCGCCGCGTCATCAACCGCAACAACCGTCTGCGGAATCTGATGCAGCTGAAGACACCCGACGTCATCATCCACAACGAAAAGCGCATGCTCCAGGAGGCTGTTGATGCGCTGTTCGACAACGGTCGCCACGGTCGTCCGGTCACAGGCGCCGGCAACCGCGCCCTGAAGTCGCTCTCCGACATGCTAAAGGGCAAGCAGGGCCGTTTCCGCCAGAACTTGCTCGGCAAGCGCGTCGATTACTCGGGTCGCTCGGTCATTGTCATCGGTCCCGAGCTCAAGCTCAACCAGTGCGGTCTGCCCAAGAAGATGGCCCTCGTGCTCTTCGAGCCGTTCATCATCCGCCGCCTTAAGGAACTCGGCTTTGTGCACACCGTTCGCGGTGCGCGCAAGATGATCGAGAAGAAGTCGCCCGAGGTCTGGGACATCCTTGAGGAAGTCACCAAGGGCCACCCGGTGCTGCTTAACCGCGCCCCGACGCTGCACCGCCTCTCGATCCAGGCTTTCGAGCCCGTGCTCATCGAGGGTTCTTCCATTCGTGTCCACCCGCTCGTCTGCACCGCCTACAACGCGGACTTCGACGGTGACCAGATGGCCGTGCATGTGCCGCTTTCGCTGGAAGCCATTCTGGAGTGCAAGCTCCTGATGATGTCCACGAACAACATCTTCTCACCGTCCTCCGGCAAACCGATTCTAACGCCCTCGCAGGACATCGTCCTCGGCGCCTACTACCTGTCGGTCGAGCCGCGCAGCAAGCCCGCCAAGGGCACCCGCGTGCCGCTGCTCTCCGGTCTGCAGGAAGTGCAGTATGCCAAGGCCGACGGCGCCCTCAAGGTGCACGATTGGATCCACATCCCGAACCCGGACTTCTGCAAGGACACCGTTTACGGCAACAAGGAGCGCAAGCATCTCCTCACCACCGTCGGTCGTGTCATCTTCAATCAGATCTGGCCGGCTGGCCTCGGTTTCATCAACTTCCCCGTGCCGAAGGGCAAACTGGGTGACCTCATCCTCAATACCTACAAGGTCGCCGGTGACCGCGTGACCGTTGAGACGCTCGACAAGCTTAAGGAACTCGGCTTCCAGACCGCCTTCCAAGCCGGTATCTCCATCGGTATCGACGACATGATCATCCCCGAGAACAAGAAGGAGATCGTGCACGATGCCCGCAAGAAGGTCGACGAAGTCGAATCCCAATACAAGAAGGGCATCATCACCGAGAGCGAACGTAAGAACAAGGTGATCGACATCTGGACCGGCGCCACCGATCGCATCGCCAAGGCGGTGTTCGGCAAGCTCGAGAACAACGACGGCAAGCCCGAGGTGAACCCGGTTTACATCATGATGGATTCCGGTGCCCGCGGTAACAAGCAGCAGGTCCGCCAACTGTGCGGTCTCCGCGGCCTCATGGCCAAGCCCTCAGGTGAAATCATCGAGCGTCCCATCCTGTCCTCGTTCCGCGAGGGCCTGACGGTGCTCGAATACTTCATCTCGACGCACGGCGCCCGCAAGGGTCTCGCCGACACCGCGCTGAAGACCGCTGACGCCGGTTACATGACCCGTAAACTCTGCGACGTGGCCATGGACGTGGTCATCACCGAGGAGGATTGCGGCACCCGTGACGGCATCTGGAAAAAGGCCATCTTCGAAGGCGAGACGATGCTCGTTTCGCTGGCTGAGCGCATCGTCGGCCGGTTCTCGGCTGACGATGTAATGGATCCTCTCAATCCCACCAAGGCCATCGTTGGCGCCGGCGAACTCGTCACCGAGGAACTCGCCAAGCGCATCGACGACTCCGGCATCGAGCGCGTCAAGGTGCTCTCGCCGCTCACCTCCACGAGCGAACACGGTATCGACGCCAAGTCCTACGGAATCAATCCCGCGACCAACAAGGTCGCCAAGCAGGGTGATTCTGTCGGCATCATTGCCGCCCAGTCCATCGGTGAGCCCGGCACCCAGCTCACCATGCGCACGTTCCACATCGGTGGCGTCGCCTCGGCCGGCTCGAAGAACCCCGAGATTAAGGTCCGCAACACCGGTATCATCAAGTATCGCGGTCTGCGTCTCGTGACCATCGGCGACGGCATCAACATTGTCCTGAACAAGACCGGATCCATCCAGATCCTGGACGACAACGATCGCGAATTGGAATCCTATCCGATCGTGGTTGGCACCTTCCTCTCCGTTGGCGACGGCGCGAAGGTCACGAAGGGGCAGACCATCGCCCAGTGGGATCCTTACAACATTCCGGTTCTCTCTGAGAAGGCAGGCACGCTCCACTTCAAGGACATGATTCCGGGTGTCACCGTGAAGCGTGAACTCGACGAATCCACTGGCCGTATCGCAACCGTGGTCATCGAGCACAAGGAGGATCTCAATCCGCAGATCGAAGTCCGCGATGACCACGGCAAGCCCGTGGCCGCTTACTCGATCCCGACTGGCGCGCAGGTCGCCGTCGCCGAGGGTGACATCATCCAGCCGGGTGCGTTGCTCGCCAAGACCCCTCGTCAGGCGTCCGTCACCAAGGACATCACCGGTGGTCTCCCCCGTGTGGCCGAGCTTTTCGAAGCCCGCCGCCCGAAGGAAGCCGCTGAAATGGCCCGGATTGAAGGTGTCGTTTCCTTCGAGGGCTCCATTCGCGGCAAGCGCAAGCTCGTCGTCCGCCAGGAAGAGTCCGGTGCGGAGGAAGAGCACCTGATCCCGCACGGCAAGCACATCATCGTGCAGGCCGGTGACGTCGTCCACAAGGGGCAGCACCTCACCGAAGGCTCCGCCGATCCGCACGAGATTCTCGAAATTCTCGGGCCGACCGCGCTCTTCGAGTTCCTCATCGGTCAGGTGCAGGAAGTCTATCGACTCCAAGGCGTGTCGATCAACGACAAGCACATTGAGGTGATCATCCGTCAGATGCTCCGCAAGGTCCGCATCAGCGATCCGGGTGACACCGAGTGGTTCTGGGGCGAGCAGATCGACCGCACTGCTTTCCTGCGTGAGAACAAGCGAATCGAGGCCGCCGGCGGCAAACCCGCCGAAGCGGAACCGATTCTGCTGGGCATCACCAAGGCCTCGCTCGAGACCGAGAGCTTCATCTCGGCCGCTTCCTTCCAAGAGACGACCCGCGTCCTCACTGACGCCTCGACTTTGGGCAAGGTGGACGGGCTGAAGGGCTTCAAGGAAAACGTCATCATGGGGCATCTGATTCCTGCAGGCACTGGCCTTCCGGCTTACAAGAAGCTGAAGGTTACTCTGCCCTTGGGTGGTGAAATCCCCATGGACGAAGCGCCCAAGGCAGTGACCGCCGAGGCGAGCTGATATTACTTCGCTACGTTAATTTCGAAGCCGCGGTGTGAACCGCGGCTTTTGTTTTTAGCGATGTGGCACAGAAGGACGGAGTAGGTTTCAACAAAAAAATAGCCTTGTTTTTAGGGTGTGAGCTGATGACAATGCTATTCCTCCCGCCAAAAAGATGCCTGTAGAGCTTTGCTCCGGGTGTCTTCTCGCCCGGCCCTCAGGGCCGGGCGTTCTTTTTTACCCTCGTCACAATTTGGGGCGCGAATTTCGCCCCCCAGAATTCTCAGAAGGAAGAGCTTCTAGAAACGGAGTTCGGCAAGTGAGGAATAGGGGAGGGCGCAAGCTCAGGTGTTGAGATCGTGTTCCAGCAGAAATTCAGTAATATAGATCTACCCGGTGAAGGACTATGGCCGGAATTTGCTGCGGTTGACGGGGTAAAATAAAATTCCACGTCCTATCAGAGCATGGGAAAGGGAGGCGAAGGCTTCTGTGAATAACTTTTTGTCTGTTTCTTTGATTTAACTCTTGAAGTGCGGTCGCGTGGCCTGCTTTTCTAACCATCCCTATCGTCACTTACAGCCCTACCAGCTAAACTGGTGAGGCACCTGAGACGCCGCGATTTTAGGCTGAATCAACCCTCCCAAAATCGTGATTATCACCAAAGCGCGAAATAGTTCTTGCCGGAGGCCTCTGCTCCGGTAGGTTCCGCGCCTTTTCCACTTTTACCAACCTTCCATTTAAACACATGCCAACCATCAACCAACTCGTGAGAAAAGGACGCCGCAAGGTCGTTGCGAAGTCCAAGGCTCCGGCACTGCAGGGTAATCCCTTCCGCCGCGGCGTTTGTGTGCAGGTTATGACCCGCACGCCGAAGAAGCCTAACTCGGCCATCCGCAAGGTTGCCAAGGTCCGTCTCACGAATGGCACGGAAGTTATTTCTTACATTCCGGATGAAGGCCATAATCTCCAGGAGCACTCTATTGTGCTCGTGCGCGGTGGTCGTGTGAAGGATCTCCCCGGCGTGCGTTACCACATTGTCCGCGGCACTCTCGACGCCACCGGCGTGGAGAAGCGTCGTCGTTCCCGTTCCAAATACGGCGTAAAGCGCCCGAAGGCTGCCAAGTAATAACCGTTCTTTTTTAGCACCATGTCCCGTCGTCGCAGAGCTACGCACCGCCCCACCGTCCCGGATGTCCGCTACAGCAGCACCCTGGTGACCCACCTTATCAATGTCATCATGAAGAGCGGCAAGCGCACGCTCGCTGAGCGCATCGTTTACGGCGCCTTTGAGCGAGTGAGCGAAAAGCTCCAAAAGGGTGATCCGGTGGACCTGCTCATGGGAGCCATGGAAAACGCCCGCCCGAAACTTGAAGTGAAGAGCCGCCGCGTCGGTGGTGCCACCTATCAGGTGCCGGTTGAAATTTCGTTCGAGCGCCAGGAATCATTGGCCCTCCGCTGGATTGTTGATGCCGCCAACGGCCGCAAGGGCATCCCGATGCGCGAAGCCATTGCCGCCGAAATCATCGACGCCTACAACAACACGGGCTCCGTGGTGAAGAAGAAGGAAGAAATGCACAAGATGGCCCAAGCCAACCGTGCGTTTGCCCACCTCCGCTGGTAAGGATTTCCACGCATCATGTCCGTCGCTGCTCCCATCAATATCACTGTCGTTACCGACAAGGCCAAGGTCTCTGCGGTCAACTCGAAGGATCGTCCTTTTCCGCTCGAGTGGACTCGTAACATCGGCATTGCCGCGCACATCGATGCTGGCAAGACCACCACGACCGAGCGCATCCTTTTCTACTCCGGCGCCGTCCACAAGATGGGCGAAGTCCATGAGGGCACCACGGTGACCGACTGGATGGAGCAGGAGCGCGAGCGCGGCATTACCATCACCGCCGCCGCCATTTCCTGTGCATGGAATGCCTCATGGGGTCCGTGGAAGGGCATCAAGCAGCGCATCAACATCATCGACACCCCTGGCCACGTGGACTTCACGGCCGAGGTGGAGCGCTCGCTCCGCGTGCTCGATGGCGCCGTCGCCGTTTTCTGCGCCGTTGCTGGCGTGCAGCCCCAGTCCGAGACTGTCTGGCGTCAGGCCAACAAGTATCGCGTTCCGCGCGTGGCGTTCATCAACAAGATGGACCGCACCGGTGCCGACTTCTTCCGCGCCGTCTCCGAGATGCGCGAGAAGCTCAAGGCCAACGCCCACCCGATTTTCCTGCCCATTGGCAAGGAGGAGAATTTCTCCGGCCTCATCGATCTCGTTCAGAACGTGGCCTACTCCTTCGAGGAAGACCCGAAGGACCAGCTGGGGATGAACCCGAAGACCATCGCGATCCCGGCGGAGATGGCCGCGCAGGCCAAGGAATACCGCGACAAGCTCATCGAGGCGGTTTCCGACTTCGACGACGTCATCGCCGAGAAATACCTCGGCGGCGAGGAGATCACCGTCCCCGAGCTGATGCTCGCCGTGCGCAAGGCCACGATCTCACTCAAGTTCACCGGCGTGATTCCCGGCTCCGCCTTCAAGAAGAAAGGTGTGCAGCGCCTGCTCGATTGCGTGGTTAACTACCTCCCGAGCCCGATCGATGTTCCCCCGATGCAGGGCCAGGATAGCGACGGCAAGACCGTCGAGGCCGTGGTCGACGACAAGGCCAAGCTCGCTGGCCTCGCCTTCAAGCTCTGGAACGACCCGTTCGTCGGTCGCCTCGTGTTTTACCGCGTCTACACCGGCCAGCTGAAGCGTGGCATGTCCCTCTACAATCCCCGCACCCGCCGCTCCGAGCGCGTTTCCCGTCTCGTGCTGATGCGTGCGATTGAGCGTGAGGAAATCGAAGTCGCCTACGCGGGCGACATCTGCGCCGTGGTCGGTGTCAAGGAAGTCATCACCGGCGACACGCTGTGCGATGAGGACTTCGACATCCGTCTCGAGCCGCCCTCCTTCCCCGAGCCCGTAATCTCGATGTCCATCGAGCCGAATTCCAAGGGCGACCAAGAGAAACTCGGCGTGGCGCTCCAGCGCCTCGTGGCCGAGGATCCGACCCTGCGCGTCAAGACCGACCAGGACACCGGCCAGACCATCCTCGCCGGCATGGGTGAGTTGCACCTTGAAATCATCATCGACCGCATGAAGCGCGAGTTCAAGGTCGAGGCCACCTCAGGCAAGCCGCAGATCGCTTATCGCGAGACGATCACCAAGGCGGCTGAGGGCGAGGGCAAGTTCATCCGTCAGTCCGGCGGCAAGGGTCAGTATGGCCATGTCGTTATCAAGATGGAGCCGAACGAGAAGGGCAAGGGTGTCGAGGTTATCAATGAGACCGTCGGCGGTTCCATCCCGAAGGAATTCATCAAGCCCGCCACGGACGGTCTGCTTGAGGGCGCCAACAACGGCGTCATCGCGGGCTTCCCGGTCGTCGATGCTATCATCCGCATCGTCGATGGTTCCTTCCACGAAGTCGACTCGTCGGAAATGGCTTTCAAGATGGCTGGCATCTTCGCCTTCAAGGAGGCAATGAAGCAGGCCGGTCCGATCCTGCTTGAGCCCATCATGGGCGTCGAGGTGACCACTCCCGAGGAGTATCAGGGCGACCTGATGGGCGACATCAACCGTCGTCGTGGCCAGATCCAGGGCATGGATAACAAGGCCGGTGCTTGTATCATCAGCGCCCACGTCCCGCTCGAACTGCTCTTCGGCTACGTCACCGACATTCGCTCCCTCTCCAAGGGTCGCGCCAGCGCCGGCATCACACCGTCGCACTTCGCCCAGGTTCCGAACTCGCAGCTGGCCAAGATCGTTGAATCCAACGCCAAGGGCCCCGCTCGCACCTAACTTCTCCCAACCCCGTTCTTTATATCGCCATGAAAGGCCAACGCATTCGCATCAAACTCCAAGGCTTCGACTACCGCGTGATCGATCAGTCGGCCTCGGAAATCGTCGAAACCGCCAAGCGCTCCGGCGCTCGCGTCTCGGGTCCCATCCCGCTGCCGACCCGTATCGAGAAGCTTTCGGTCAACCGCTCACCGCACGTCGACAAGAAGTCGATGGAGCAGTTCGAGTCCCGCACCCACAAGCGCCTCATCGACATTCTCGAGCCCACCGCCCAGACGGTAGACGAACTCAAGAAGCTCAACCTTCCCTCCGGCGTCGACATCACCATCAACGTCTAAATTTTTAATCCACATACCAGCTTAGCAGCCAGCCGGCTCACCCCGGCCCTTGCTAAAGTAGGTCTAAACCAAACGGCGCCCCGCGCCACCTACCGCTTAGCCCAATGATCGCTACACTCCTAGGTAAGAAAATCGGCATGACGCAGGTCTACGACGCACAGAATGTGCTCGTGCCCGTCACCGTGGTCGAAGCCGGCCCCTGCCCGGTTGTCCAGGTTAAGACCGTCGAAAACGACGGGTACAACGCCGTCCAGCTCGGCTTCGGTTCCCAGAAGGCGAAGAATGCCTCCAAGGCCGAAGCCACCCACGCCAAGAAGGCCGGCGTTGAGATCACGCCCCGCGTGCTCAACGAAGTCCGTCTCACCGAGGCCTACAAAGGCAAGGCCGGTGACGTCATCACCGTTGCGGTTTTCGCCGAAGGCCAGATCGTCGACGTGCTCGGCGTCTCCAAGGGTAAAGGCTTCCAGGGTGTCGTGAAGAAGCACGGTGCCGCCGGCGGTCCCGCTGCACACGGCTCCATGTTTCACCGCCGCATCGGCTCCATCGGCATGCGCCAGACTCCCGGTCGTTCTTGGAAGAACCAGTCCATGCCCGGCCACATGGGCAGCAACAATCGCACGGTCCAAAACCTGCGCGTTGTGAAGATTCTGGCCGACAAGAATCTCATCCTCGTCAAAGGCGCCATCCCCGGTGCCAATGGCGACGATGTCATCATCCGTTCCGGCAAGAAAGCCAAGAAAGCCTAACCCGGAGACTGACCGCACATGAAACTTACTGTCTTTACTTCAGACGCCTCGAAGAGCTCCGAGCAGGATTTCAATCTTCCGGTTTTCGAGGGCAACAAGGGTGTTCAAGCCGTTAAGGAAGTCGTCGTGGCCCACAAGGCGAACGCTCGCCTTGGCACGCACTCCACCAAGACCCGCGGCGAAGTCCGCGGCGGCGGCAAAAAGCCTTGGAATCAGAAGGGCACTGGCCGCGCTCGCGCCGGCTCCTCCCGCTCCCCCCTGTGGTCCGGCGGTGGTGTCGTCTTCGGCCCCAAGCCCCGCGACTATTCCAAGAAAATCAACGGCAAGGTGAAGGCCCTCGCCTTCAGCCGCGCCCTGTTTGACCGCGCCACGGCCGGTGACGTCAGCGTCATCGAGTCCTTCGTCGCGAAGGACGCCAAGTCCAAGGGCATGAATACCGTCATCAGCCGCATCGCCCCCAAGGGCAAGGTGCTGATCGTGGACGCCCCGTTCACCGCCGAGGCCAACCGCGCCGCTCGCAACCTCGCTCGCGTCACTCTGCAGGAGGCCGCCAAGCTCAACACTCTCGACCTCGTCCAATACGGCAAGATCGTCGTGTCCAGCAAGGCCCTCGAGACCATCATCGCCCGCGCCAACGGAGGCCAGTCATGATCAACGCCGACAAGATTCTCAAAACCATCCGCCTGACCGAGAAGTCCAACAAGCTCTCGTCCAATTACGGCCAATACACCTTCGAGGTGTATCCCGAGGCGACCAAGTTCACCGTGCGCGAAGCCGTCGAGCAGACCTTCAAGGTCACCGTGACGCGTGTGAACATTCAAAACCGCAAGGGCAAGCCGAAGCGCTCCCGCCAGGGCCGCCCGATCACCAAGTCCGACAGCAAGCGTGCCATCGTCACGCTGAAGGCCGGCGACAAGATCGAGCTCACCGCCTGATCGCACCCGGAGATAACCCACCATGGCTCTCAAATCCTTCCGTCCCCTCACGCCCGCCCTGCGGTTCACCACGCTGAACCGTCCGGCCGAGATCACCGACAAGCGCCCCGAGCGTTCCCTCGTCGAGAACAAGAACCGCACCGGCGGTCGCAACGTATATGGCCGACTCACGTCGCGTCGTCGCGGCGGCGGTCACAAGAAGCTCTATCGCATCATCGACTTCAAGCGTACCAAGCTCGACATGCCCGCCAAGGTTCAGGCGATCGAATACGATCCCAACCGCAGCGCGCTGCTCGCGCTTCTGGCCTACGCTGATGGGGAGAAAACTTACATCCTCGCCCCCAAGGGTCTGAAGGTGGGTGACTCCATCTACGCGGCGATGAAGACCGACTCCAATGACTTCCGTCCGGGCAACAGCTTCCCGCTCGAGGTCATCCCGCCGGCCACCCGCCTGCACGCGGTCGAGTTGATCCCGGGCCGTGGTGCCCAGATTGCCCGTTCTGCCGGTGTGTCCGTCGAGTTGGTCGCCGTGGAAAACGGTTTTGCTCAAATCCGCCTCGCTTCTGGCGAGACCCGCCTCGTGAATCCCCGCTGCCGCGCCACCATCGGTGAGGTCGGCAACGGCGAGCATGCCAACCGCAAGCTCGGCAAGGCCGGCCGCAATCGTTGGCTTGGGCGCCGTCCGCGCGTTCGTGGTATGGCAATGAACCCCGTCGATCATCCCAACGGTGGTGGTCAGGGCAAGTCGAAGGGTGGTGGCGGTCGCCAGCACCTTGTGTCGCCGTGGGGCCAGCTCGCCAAGGGCTTCCCGACGCGCCGCCGCTCCAAGCCCTCCAACTCACTCATCCTCGTACGCCACAACGGCCGTCCGCCGCGCGGCAAGAAGTAATTTTAACGACTCCGCACCATGGCACGTTCCATCAAGAAAGGTTTCTTCGTCGACTACCACCTCCTGGAGAAGATCCAGAAGGCGGCCAAGGCCGGCGGCGCGCGCAAGCCCATCCAGACCTGGAGCCGGCGCTCTACCATTACACCCGAGTTCGTGGGCCACACAATCAGCGTCCATAATGGCAAGGCGCACATCGCCGTTTACGTCACCGAGAACATGGTCGGGCACAAGCTCGGCGAGTTCGCCCCGACGCGCATCTTCAAGGCGCACGGCGGCATGACGCGCAAGGAAATCTGAGGCCGCGCTCCAACTGGAATACTACAATGGAAATTCAAGCTCTCACCCGCAATGTCCGGATGTCGCCCCGCAAGGTGCGCGAGGTCGCGAACGAAATCCAGGGCCGCTCGGTGCCCGAGGCCCTCGACCTGCTCGCCCTCATCCCGCGCAAGTCGGCCCGCTTGCTCGCCAAGACGCTCAAGAGCGCCGTGGCCAACGCCGAGAACAACAACAGCCTCGCCGCCGATGCCCTCACCGTGAGCCGTGCCCTCGTTGGCCCCGGCCCTGTGCTGAAGCGTTTCAAGGCCGGCGCCAAGGGTTCGGCCAAGCCGCGCGTCAAGCGCATGTCGCACCTCCGCATCGTCCTCACCGACGGCAAATCCAACTAACACTCACCATGGGACAAAAGACCAACCCCACAGGCTTCCGCCTCGCCGTCCGTCGCAACTGGCAGTCGCGCTGGTTCGCCCGCAAGAAGGATTTCGCCAAGCTCCTCCACGAGGATCAGGTCATCCGCTCCACGCTGATGGAGAAGCTCAAGCAGGCCTCCGTGCCGCGCATCTTCATTGAGCGCGCCGGCAACCGCGTCCGCGTCAAGATCTTCACCGCCCGTCCCGGCATCGTTATCGGCAAGAAGGGCCAGGAGGTGGAGAACATGAAGGTCCAGCTCGGCAAGCTCACTGGCAAGGAAGTCCTCCTCGACATCCAGGAAGTGAAGAAGCCCGAGATTGAGGCCCAGCTCGTGGCCGAGAGCGTTGCTCTCCAGCTCGAGCGCCGCATCGCCTTCCGCCGTGCCATCAAGAAGTCCATCCAGACCGCGATGGCCCTCGGCATCGACGGCATCAAGATCCAGTGCTCGGGCCGCCTCGGTGGCGCCGACATCGCCCGCCGCGAGTGGCAGCGCCAGGGCCGCATTCCGCTCCACACCCTGCGCGAGAACATCGATTACGGCTTCGCCGAGGCCCAGACCGTCTGGGGCAAGATCGGCGTCAAGTGCTGGATCTGCAAGAAAGACGAATCCAACTAACTCAGACACATTCTCCGCCTGACGCAAAAACGCCGGGCATTCCCACATGGCTCTCGCTCCCTCCCGCACCAAATACCGCAAGTCGATGAAAGGCTCGCGCGCTGGCAATGCCAAGCGCGGCAACACTCTCGCCTTCGGTGAATTCGGCCTCCAGTCGCTCTCGCGCGGTCCCATGACCGGCCAGCAGATCGAGGCCGCCCGCGTCACCATCGCCCGCCACCTGAAGCGCAAGGGCAAGCTCTGGATCCGCGTGTTCCCCCACAAGCCCGTGACCAAGAAGCCCGCCGAGGTGCGCATGGGCCAGGGCAAGGGCCCGGTCGAGTTCTACGTCGCCGTGATCAAGCCCGGCGCCGTCCTCTTCGAGCTCGCCGGCGTTCCCGCCACCATTGCCAAGGAGGCTTTCCGCCTCGCCGACGCCAAGCTGCCTTTCCGCTGCCGCTTTATCCAGCGTGAAGGCGTCGCCAGCTAAACCACCGGACACCCGTTACCATGACTTCCAAGGAAATCCGCGAACTCTCTCCCGCCGAGATCAACACCAAGCTCCGCGAGACCCGCGAGCAGCTCCTCCAGCTTCGCCTGCGCAAGAACACCGGCCAGGTCGAGAAGCCGCACCTCCTGCGCGCCTACCGCAAGGATATCGCGCGTCTTGAGACCATCCTCAAGCAGAAGAAAACCACCAAGGCCGCCTGAGGCCGACGGCGCTAACCGCACAATCACATGTCCACTCACGTCCGCCACAACGCCCGCAAGACCGTTATCGGCTTTGTCAGCTCCAAGATGGGCGACAAGTCCGTCAAGGTCACCGTCCCTTACAAGACGCCGCATCCCCTCTACCACAAGGTCATCAACCGCAAGACCGTCCTCCACGTCCACGACGAGAAGAACGAGACCAAGGTGGGCGACAAGATCGAGGTCATGGCGACCCGTCCGATCAGCCGGCTGAAGCGCTGGCGCGTTATCCGTGTGGTTGAGGCCGCCGTTCTCGGCGCCGCTGCCATTTCGGAGAAGGACGTTGCCGAAGCCGTCCCGACCAAGACCACCAAGGCGACCGCCGCCAAGGCCTGAACCAACCCGCACAAGGAGACACCACCATGATCCAGATGCGTTCCATCCTCGACATCGCCGACAATACCGGCGCGCGCCGCGCGTCCATGATCGGCCGCATCGGGCAGAACACCCGCACCGCGCATGTCGGCGACATTATCACCATTAACATCAAGGAGAGCAGCACCGACGCTACCGTGAAGAAAGGCGAGGTCCACAAGGCCGTGATCGTCCGCACCAGGGCGCCGCTGCGCCGCGCCGACGGCAGCTACCTCCGTTTCGACAGCAATGCCGTCGTCATCATTGGCGAGGATGGCAATCCGAAGGGCACCCGCATCTTCGGGCCCGTTGCCCGCGAGCTCCGCGCCAAGAACTACATGAAGATCATCTCGCTCGCCCCGGAGGTCCTCTAACATGGCCCAGAAATTCCATATCAAGAAGAACGACCAGGTCGTTGTCATCGCCGGCTCCCAGAAGGGTAAGCAGGGCAAGGTCCTCGAGATTCGCGCCAGCCAGAACCGCGCCGTCGTTGAGGGCGTGGCCATGATCAAGCGGCACCTCAAGAAGTCCCAGGAAAACCCGCAGGGCAAAATCGCCGAGCGCGAGGGCACGGTTCATGTCTCCAACCTCATGCTCCAGTCGCGCTACGACGCGTCCAAGCGCAAGAAGGCCGCGCCCGCGGCCAAGGCCTGAGCAGGCGAGGGGAGTCCCACCACTTAAAACCAACAAAGCATCCGGGTCGGAAATCCGGTTAGCACCATGAGCAAACAACTCGCACCCCTCCAGAAACACTACGTCGAGACCGTCGTCCCGGCGCTGATCGCCTCGCGCGGCTACAAGAACAAGCATCAAGTTCCCAAGCTCGAGAAGATCGTCATCAACACCGGTATCGGCGCCGAGGCCGACAAGAACCAGATCGCCGACACCGCGCGCGACATCGGTCTCATCGCCGGACAGAAGCCCGTGCTCAATCGCACGAAGCGCGCCATCGCCAATTTCAAGCTGAAGCCCAACCAGGTCACCGGTTGTCATGTCACTCTCCGCGGCGAGAACATGTGGCACTTCCTCGTGCGCCTGCTTGCCGTGGCACTGCCCACCATCCGCGACTTCCGCGGCGTCCCGAACAAGCTCGACGGCCAGGGCAACTACACCATCGGCATCACGGACTTCACCATCTTCCCCGAGATCGTGGTTGAGAACAACAAGCGCTCCATGGGTCTCGACATCACCCTCGTAACCTCCGCCGAGACCGACGACGAGGCGCGCGAGCTCCTCAAGCTGCTCGGCATGCCGTTCCGCCGCACGGAACAGGCCGCTCCCGCCAAAACTTCCGCCGCCTAACCCTTACGCGCCATGCCCAAGACCTCCTCCATCGAACGCAACAAGAAGCGCATCCGCCTCGTCGACAAGCACGCCGCGAAGCGCGCTGAGCTGAAGGCCGTCCTCGCCAATCCCGCCACCACCGACGAGGAATTTTTCGCCGCCCAGAAGAAGCTCAACAAGCTTCCACGCAATTCTTCCAAGGTTCGCATCCGCAACCGCTGCTCGCTCAGCGGCCGCCCGCGCGGTTTCAACCGCCGTTTCGGCGTGTCCCGTATCACCCTGCGCGAGCTCGCGCTTGCCGGCAAGATTCCCGGCGTCACCAAGTCTTCTTGGTAATCCCTTTGGCCCACGGGGGTCGGATATGACCCGCGCGGCCGCAACCGATAAAAACATCCATCCATGACAGACCCAATCAGTGATTTTTTGACCCACCTTCGCAATGCGTCGAAGGCCGGTCTCGCCCAGTGCGTTTCGCCGCACTCGAAGCTCAAGGAGAGCCTCGCGAACATCCTCAAGGCTGAGGGCTACGTCCGTGACGTCGCCACTGGCACCGACGAGCGCGGTCACAAGACCGTGGTCGTGACCATGAAGTATGTGGACAGCGCCCCGGTCATTACCGGCATCAAGCGCACATCCACCCCCGGCCGCCGCATGTATGCCGGTTACACGGAGATTCCGCGCGTTCTCAACGGCCTCGGCATCGCCATTCTTTCAACTTCCAAGGGTCTCATGAAGGACCAGGACGCCCGTCGCCAGAAGCTGGGCGGCGAACTCGTCTGCACCGTCTGGTAAGGAGCACCACCACCATGAGCAGAATCGGCAAACAACCCGTTCAGATTCCCGACAAGGTCAAAATCGACATCAAGGGCACCACCGTGTCCGTCGAAGGCCCCAAGGGCAAAGTTTCCAAGACCTTCGCCCCCGTCGTGAAGATCGAGAAGCAGGACAACAAGGTCGTCGTCACCAAGGTCGAGGACACCCGCTTCTCCCGCGCCATGTTCGGCACCGCGCGTTCGGTGATCGCCGGCATGGTCAAGGGCGTCAGCGTTGGCTACATGAAGGAGCTTGAGATCCAAGGCGTCGGCTTCAAAGCCGCGCTCAAGGGCAAGCAGCTCGACCTCGCGCTCGGCTACTCGCACCCCATCCTCCACGACATCCCCGAGGGCATCAAGGTCACCGTCACCGACGGCACCAAGCTGAAGATCGAGGGTGTGGACAAGCAGCTCGTCGGTCAGGTGACCTCCGAGATCCGCGCCTATTACCCGCCCGAGCCTTACAAGGGCAAGGGTGTCCGTCTGGTTGGCGAGCACGCCGAACGCGTCCGCCGCAAGGAAGGCAAGACCGTCGCCTAACCGCACCACCCAACATGAAGACTGTTTACAAGGCCCAGCTCCTCCAGAAGCGCAAGTGGCGCATCCGCAAGAAGGTGACCGGCACCGCCGCTCGCCCGCGCCTCAGCGTCAAGTTCTCCGGCAAGCACATTTATGCGCAGGCCGTCAACGACGACGCCGGCTCAACGCTCGTGTTCCTCTCCACTCTCGATCCCGAGGTGAAGAAGAGCGGTGCGAAGAGCAACGTCTCCGGCGCCAAGAATCTCGGTGTCGCCTTTGCCGCCAAGGCCAAGGCCGCCGGCATTTCCTCCGTCGTGTTCGACCGCAACGGCCGGCCCTATCACGGCCGCGTCAAAACCTTTGCCGACGCCGCGCGCGAAGGCGGTCTCCAATTCTAACCTCCGCCCATGGCTAACAACAATCGTTCCAATTCCTTCGGCGGTGCCTCTGGCGCCGACCAGGCCGAGTCCGGTCTCATCGAGAAGGTCGTTTTCATCAACCGTTGCGCCAAGGTCGTGAAGGGTGGCCGCCGCTTCTCGTTCTCCGCCCTCTCCGTCGTCGGCGACGGCAAGGGCAGCGTGGGCATTGGCTACGGCAAGGCCAACGAGGTCCCCGACGCCATCAAAAAGTCCACCGAGTCCGCCAAGAAGCGAATGGTTTCTGTGAAGCTCAAGGGCGGCACCATTCCCCACGAGGTGCTCGGCGCCTATGACGGTGGCAAGGTGTTCCTCCGCCCGGCCTCCACCGGCACCGGCCTGATCGCCGGCGGTGGCGTGCGCGCCGTCCTCGAGGCGGCCGGCGTTCATAACGTGCTCACAAAATCGATGGGTTCCAAGAATCACATCGCCGTCGTGCACGCGACCCTCAACGGCCTGCGCAAGCTTCGCCTCGAGGAGGACTTCAAGTCCATCCGCAGCTGATATCTGATCCGAATCAATCCGAGTCGCCCCCGAGTTCATCGCGGGGCGGCGACCCAACTTAGGAAATACTAAAATGCGTCTCCATACTCTCAAGAACGTCAAGGGTGCTGTGCACCGCAAGAAGCGCGTCGGCTGCGGCGAAGGCGGCGGCCACGGCAAGACCTCGGGCAAGGGTGGCAAGGGCCAGACCGCCCGTTCCGGCGGTTCGATCCGTCCTGGTTTCGAAGGCGGCCAGATGCCCCTTTACCGCAAGCTGCCCCACCGCGGCTTCAATAATTACGAATTCCGCACCGAGTATGCCGTCATCAACGTCGGCGACCTCGCAGGTCTTGAGGCCAAGATCACCGAGGTGAACGCCGAGGTGCTGGCCCAGGCCGGTCTTGTCCGTGCCGGCGTGACGAAGCTCAAGGTCCTTGGCGACGGAGAAATCAGCCGCGCACTCAAGGTCACCGCCCAGAAGTTCACCGATTCCGCCAAGGCCAAGCTCGAGAAGGCCGGCGGCGCCGCGATCGTCGCTTAAGCGGGGCCGGGCGGGCCTCCGGGCCCGCCGCCTACAATTTCTCCAGACTCCACCCCTAATGTTTTCCGCCTTCACGAACTCCATGAAGATTCCCGAGCTGCGCTCGCGAATCCTCTACACCTTGGGTCTGCTATTCGTGGCGCGTGTCGGTGCGCACATTCCGCTGCCCGGCATCGACCCGAAGCCGCTGCAGGATTTCTTCGCCGATCAGACCGCGGCGGGTTCCGGCGCCCTGGTGGGTCTCTACAACATGTTCACCGGTGGCGCGCTCGTGAAGGGTGCCGTCTGCGCGCTGGGCATCATGCCTTACATCAGCGCCTCGATCATCTTCCAGCTGATGACGGCGGTGGTGCCGGCTCTCAGCCGTCTGCAGCAGGAGGGGGATGTCGGCCGCCAGAAGCTCACCCAATACACTCGCTACGCCACGGTGCTCATCTGCTTGATCCAGGGTGTGCTCCTGATCCTCGCGCTCGAGAATCCCGGCCGTCTCTTCCCAGGTTACGATGTCAATCAATACGGCCAGATTGTTGTCGTCAGCAAATTCTGGTTCATGGTGCAGTCCACCGTGATCATGACCGCGGGCACCATGCTTCTCATGTGGCTCGGTGAGCAGATCACCCAGCGTGGCATCGGCAACGGTGTCTCGCTTCTTATCACCGTCGGTATCCTGGCCGACATTCCGGGAGCGGCCGTCGCCACCTACCAGCTGTTCTTTGCTCCTGTCGGTGTGGCCAAACTCGGCGCCATCGAGGGCATGATGATGCTCGCCCTGTTTATCGCAGTGACCATGGGGATCATTGCTGTTACCCAGGGACAACGCAAGATTCCGGTCCAATACGCCAAGCGCGTCGTCGGCCAGAAGGTCTATGGCGGCCAGAGCTCTTTCCTGCCCCTCAAGGTCAACTATTCGGGCGTCATGCCGGTGATCTTCGCCAGCGCGATTCTGATGTTCCCGCAGCAGATCATGTCACAGGCCGGTGCAGCTTTTAACGTCAAGTTCCTCGTCGAGTTCTCCAACAACCTCGTGCAGGGCCACCCGATCTATTACATCGGCATGACGCTGCTGATCCTTTTCTTCAGCTATTTCTGGGTGTCCGTCATGTTCAAGCCGATCCAGATTGCCGATGACCTGAAGAAATACGGTGGCTACATCCCGGGTGTTCGTCCCGGTGAGCCGACCGCGAGCTTCCTCGACTTCATCATGACCCGCCTGACGCTCGCCGGCGCGATTTTCCTCACGATCATCGCGATTATCCCCGATGTGCTGCTGTTCAGCCTAAACGTCCCGCCGCGCATCGCGTATTTCTTCGGTGGCACGGGCATGTTGATCACGGTCGGCGTCATTCTGGACACGATGCGTCAGATTGAAACCTTCCTCCTCCAGCGTCACTACGATGGCTTCCTCAAGAAAGGACGCATTCGTGGTCGCAGCACCTCCGCCAGCGTGGCGCTCGGAGAGGCCGCTAGTGACAAGGCCGTGATGCAAATTACTGCCTTCATGGTCGTTATGCTGCTGGTTGGTCTGGCCGCTTGGGCCATCCGCCACTGGGCTCTTTAATACTTTACTTCGGTGCAAGGGACTGAACACTCCAGCCCCTTTTCCGCTCTCGCCTCCGCGAAAGCGAAGTTCCTTCTCCTTGGTCCGGTTGGCTCGCTCTCCGCGAATCTGATCAACCAAGTCCGTTCTTTGAATCTTGAGCACGTCTCTCCTGCGTCCCTTGTGCAACAGGAGATTTCGCGACGCACGCGTTCCGCACTTCCGCGGGACGTTAACCAGGCCCATCTCGCGCTTCTGCGCAAATGGTTCTGGGCGCGCAAACCCGATGCGGGATTCCTCCTCGAAGGTTTCCCGGCTACGCTGCTCCAAGCGTTGGTGTTCGACGAGTGGCTTGAAGCCCGCGGTGAAAACCTCACCGCCTGCTTTGCCGCTCCCGCCGCTCCCGCGGACGTCGTCACCCACTACCGCACTCAAGGCCTCGCCTGCGAGGCCCTCCACGTCGCCGCCTGATGATCCCGATCAAAAATCCGGAAGCCATCCGGCGCATGCGTGAGTCCTGCCTCATTGCCGCCACTGTCCTGGCGAAAATGAAAGAGCAGGTTCGTCCCGGTATCACGACCTACGACTTGGATCAAATCGGCCGCGATCTCATCGCCTCGTTCGGCGCCCGCAGCGCCTGCCACGGCTACCAGTTGCACTCGCGCCGCTATCCCGCCTACACCTGCCTCTCAGTCAACGAAGAGGTTGTCCACGGCATCGGTTCGCTGAAACGCATCCTGCGCGATGGCGACATCATCTCACTGGACGTGGTCGTCGAATACAACGGCTACATCGGTGACAATGCCACGACCGTTCCGGTCGGCGCCATCGCTCCCCGGACCGCTGAGCTTTTGCAAACCACCCAGGAAGCCCTCGCCATCGGCATCGCCCAAGCGCAGGTCGGCAATCGCATCGGTGACATTTCGCACGCCGTCCAGACCTTTGTCGAAGCCCGCGGCTTCGGTGTCGTCCGTGAAATGGTCGGCCACGGCGTCGGCCGCGCGATGCATGAGGAACCGCAGATCCCGAACTTCGGCCGAAAAAACACCGGCGAGAAGATCAAGGCGGGTATGACCCTCGCGATCGAGCCCATGGTCAACCTCGGCACCTACCGGGTCCGCACCCTCGCCGACGGTTGGACGGTTGTCAGCTCCGACGGTTCGCCCTCCGCGCACTTCGAACACACCGTGCTCACCACCGATTCCGGCCCCGAGATCCTCACGATCCCGCAGGCCTCGTAAGCTTCCTCCCTTTCCCAACTCTCAACAACTAACTCTCAACTAAAAACACCATGCCTCGTCTCCTCGGCGTCGAACTCCCCGCCAAAAAGAAGATCGGATACTCCCTCCGGTATATCTACGGCATTGGCCCTGCCCGGGCCGACCTCATCATCGAGACCGCCGGTCTCGACGCGAACATGCGCGCCTCGGATCTCACCGAGGAGCAGCTGAACAAGATTCTCCACATCATCACCGACAACAAGTGGGTGGTGGAGGGCGATCTCCGCCGCGACATCGCCGGCAACTTGAAGCGCCTCCAGGCTATCAACTGCTACCGTGGCATCCGCCACCGCCGCAGCCTCCCGGTCCGCGGCCAGCGCACCAGCACCAACGCCCGCACCCGCAAGGGCCCGCGCAAGACCGTCGGCGTCACCAAGGCCAAGGAAGCCTAATCCTCAACTCCTCTCTCCATGTCCGAAGACAAATCCGCTCCCAAGAAGGAAAAGGCACCCAAGAAGGTTGCCCCCGCCGCTGAAGGCGCTGCTGCTCCCGCCGCCGAGGCGAAGCCCGCCAAGGCCCCGAAGGCTCCCAAGGCCGACAAGCCCGCTGAAGGTGCCGCTCCCGCGGCCCCGGCCGAGGCGACCAAGCCCGTTGAACTCGTGGGCGGCGTGCCCAAGGCCGCCACCGCTGAGGATCTCCTCAAGGAGGAGCTCGCTTCGATCAAGGTTCGCAAGGCCAAGGGCTCGAAGAATATCAGCTCCGGCATCGCGAACATCGCCGCGACCTTCAACAACACGATCGTCTCGATCACCGATTCCAAGGGCAACGTCATCGCCTGGTCCTCGGCCGGCAAGTGCAACTTCCGCGGTTCGCGCAAGTCCACCGCCTACGCCGCCCAGGTTGTCGCCCAGGATGCCGCCCGCAACGCCATGGCCCACGGCCTCAAGGAGGTCCAAATCCGCGTGAGCGGTCCCGGCCTCGGTCGTGATTCCGCCATCCGCGGTCTCCAGGCCATCGGCCTCGAAATCTCCTCCATCATCGACGTCACCCCGGTGCCGCACAACGGTTGCCGCCCGCGCAAGAAGCGCCGCGTCTAACGTCCAGCGAAACCACTTAAAATAACAGGATCCCACCATGGCTCGTTATACCGGACCCTCCACCCGCGTCAGCCGTCGCTTCGGCCAATACATCGTCGGTTCGCCGAAGGTGCTTGAGCGCCGCAACTTTCCTCCCGGCCAGCACGGCCCCAAGCTCCGCCGCAAGCTCTCCGAATACGCCGTCGGCCTCGCCGAGAAGCAGAAGCTCCGTTTCATCTACGGCCTGCTCGAGCGCCAGTTCCGCCGCGTGTTCGCCATCGCCAAGAAAGAGCGCGGCGTCACCGGTGAGCGCTTCCTTCAGCTCCTCGAGACCCGTCTCGACAGCGTCGTCTATCTCCTGGGCTTCGCCAAGAGCCGCGCCGCCGCCCGCCAGCTGGTCAACCACGGCCACGTCCGCGTGAACGGTCACAAGGTCGATATCTCCAGCTACAACTGCGTCGCCGGCGACGAGATCGAGATCCGCTCTTCGAACTCCTCCCGCCAGCTCGCCACCCGCGCCATCGAGGAAAACCGCGCCCGCGTGGTTCCCGGCTGGCTCGTGCGTAACGACGAGGCCCTCAAGGGCACCGTCACCCGCCTGCCCACGCGCGACGAGATGGAGCCCTCGATCAACGAGCAGCTCATCGTCGAATACTACTCGCGCTTCTGATCCTGTTTCTGCCGGTCGCTTAATCCTAACTTCTCCAACTCAACTCGCCTCATCACATGCCCAAGCGTCTCGGAAAGTTCGAAATTCCCTCCAAGCTCACCAAGGTCGAGGAGGGCTCCACGTCCACCTACGCCAAGTTCATCGCCGAGCCCTTCGAGGCCGGCTACGGTCACACGGTCGGCAACTCCCTCCGCCGCATCCTGCTCAGCTCCATCGAGGGCAGCGCCATCAGCTCGATCAAGATCGAGGGCGTGAACCATGAGTTCCAGTCCATCGACGGCGTGGTCGAGGATGTCACCGACATCGTTCTCAACCTGAAGAAGATCCTCATCGTCTCCGAGAAGCGCGAACCTGTCCGCCTGTCGCTCCGCGTGAACAAGGAGGGTGCCGTCACCGCCGCCGACATCCAGGCCGATGCCGCCATCAAGATCGTCAATCCCGATCAGCTCATCTGCACCCTCGACAAGAAGCAGGCCTTTGAGGCCGAGATCGAGATCAAGACCGGTCGCGGCTACTGCCCCGGCGAGAACAACAAGAAGGAAGAGCAGGCTATCGGTGTAATTCCGATCGACTCTCTCTTCTCTCCCGTACGTCTCGTCCGGTATGCCGTCGAGAACACCCGCGTGGGCCAGATCACCGATTACGACAAGCTCGTGCTCGAAGTGTGGACCGATGGCCGCATCACGCCCGATGATGCCCTCAAGCAGTCCGCCTCGATCCTCAAGCACCACCTCGACGTGTTTGACCGCGTCTCGCAGGAGACCTATGAGTTTGAGAGTCAGGCCGCCGAGGTCAGCGAGGAGCAGAACAAGCTCCGCAAGCTCCTCAACATGTCGGTCAACGAGATCGAGCTCTCGGTCCGCGCCGCGAACTGCCTCAACAACGCGAACATCACCACGGTCGGCGAACTCGCCATGAAGACCGAGCAGGAGATGCTCAAGTATCGCAACTTCGGCAAGAAGTCCCTCAACGAGATCAAGGAGAAGCTCGAGGCCCTCGGCCTCTCGCTCGGCATGAAGTTCGACGAGCGCCTCCTCGACACCAAGAAGGAAGCCTAACTCTTTCGGTTCTCGCGCCGTCCGCTGCCGCCCAACGCTGCGACCGGATTGCCGATCGGGAACCGCCTAAAAAACAACACCATGCGTCACAACAAACACCACGCCTCCCTCGGCGTCACCCGCGAGCACCGCAAGGCGATGCTCTCCAACATGGGCGCCAGCCTCATCAAGCACGGTCGCATTGAGACCACGCTAACGAAGGCCAAGGCCCTCCGCCCCTTCATCGAGAAGGTCATCACCAAGGCCAAGAAGGCTGCGGTCGCGACCGAGAAGAAGGACGCCCTCCACTTGCGCCGCATCGCCCTCACGGACATCCGTGACGAAGGTGCGATCACCCTTCTCTTCAATGAGAAGGTGAAGCAGTTTGAGAAACGCAGCGGCGGCTACACCCGCATCTACAAGCTCGGCCCCCAGCGCGTCGGTGACTCCGCCGAGATGGCCCTGATCGAGTTCGTGGGTGCCGAGGACACGGGTTATTCCAAGTCCCGTGGCAAGAAGAAGGGCAAGAAGGCCGCCAAGCCGGCCGCCGGGGCTCCTGCTGCCGAGGCCCCCAAGGCCGACGAAGCGAAGAGCTGAATTCCTTACCGATTACTCTCAACGCGCCGCACCTCCGGGTCGGCGCGTTTTTCTTTCCCCTTGGCGCACGCGCGGCTTTGCGCGAGTGTGCAATCATCTCCATGCCGCCGAGCTACACCTTCGATGTCATCGTTTATGGCCTGCTGGTGCTGGGCGTGATCGGTTTCCTTTGGGTCTATTACGACCGGCGTGACCGGGCCTTTTACGATATCGAGCGACGGAAGATCACCTTTCACTGCATCCGCTGCGACCATATCTACACTGAAAAACAGGGAACAGAAACCGCACCCTGTCCCAAATGTGGGCATCAGAACGTGAGGCTGAAGTTCTGACTTTCCCGGTTCATCCTCCATTGCACTGCTCCTTGCGGTGTCAAGGTATGAAGGGATCCAGCGGGCTGCGGGGTTATATCCTCAAGTGACATGAACAAGTGCGCGCAGCCCCTGCTTGGGGCCTTTCTGATTCTCGCCAGCCTGGTTTCCGCGTTGGCCAAGCCCCTGCCTGCGTCGGAGGCGGATGTCGGGGTGGCCATCAATCAGACGACGGTTTTGGTTTATCCGCCCAGAATGCTATACGAGGCCATTTATTCGGGGGAGGCGCGGGTCGTGATCAGCGTGGATGCTGATGGAGACCTGACTGACTGTCTGGTCACGGGTTACACTCATAAGGTCTTCGCCGAGGCAGCGGTTGATGCCCTGAAACGCTGGCGCTTTGAGCCCGCCCGAGCCCGGGGAATTGCGCGGGCGGCGCGGACCGAGGTGCAGTTTCTGTTTCGTGACCGCGGGGTCATCGTGCAGAATCTGCCCGGAGCGATGGAGCAGCGGATGATCCTCGGGGAGTTGCGGGAACGCTACACTTTCTCCCCTTGCAAACTGAGCGAGTTGGACCGGATCCCCAATCCGGTTCATGTGGTGTCACCGGTTGTGCCCAGGACCAGCCGCGAGCGTCATGTCACCGTGGCCTTCTATATCGATCCAGAAGGGCGCGTGCGCATGCCGGCGGTGGAGCGCGACGCGGCTGACGATGAATACGCGGCCGCTGCGGTGGCCGCGGTTGAACAGTGGCGTTTCGAGTCCCCGCTGCGGAAAGGCCAGCCCGTGTTGGTTTACGCAGAGCAGGAGTTTAAGTTCCAACCCAAGTAACCCCACCTCCAGGCGCCCGGGCCTCTCACCGAAGCGTCGCATGGGACAGGAGAAGTTCGCGCAGCAGCTTTTTCGCGCGATAGAGCCGGGTTTCAACCCCGCGCTCGGAGCAACCGGTGATTTCGCCGATTTCCCGGTAGGAAAGATGGTCGTAGTGGTGCAGGAGCAGCGTGACTTTCAGCTCATGAGGCAGGCGGTCGATGGCGGAGCGCAGTGCCTGGAGTGACTCGTCATGTTCCATCGCCTGCTCGGGTGTCCGCCCCTCGGCCGGCAAACAATCCTGTGAGGGGCCCCGCGGACCGGAGGCATCGGGATCATGCGGGCCGGTCTCAAGGTTTACTGTGGGATGACGCCGTTTCCAGCGATGATGGTTGTGACAGAGGTTGGTCAGCGTGGTGAAGAGCCAGGCGCTGAGTCGCGTGTCGGGCCGGAGGCGGAGGCGCTGTTGGTAGAGCCGGGCGAAAGCCTGGGCCACGAGGTCCTCGGCGTCTGCACGGTTCTGACAGTAACGGTACGCAAAGCTGTGCAGAGGCCGCTGCCAGCGCACGATCAGGCGGTTCAGGGCGGAGGCATCGCCCTGCTGCAACGCCAGCAGGGCGGCCTGATCGGTTGCGGGATCGTGGGACACAGCGCGCGGGGCGGGCGCTTCAGTTCATCAGTGCTCCCATGAGCGGTTCGGCCGTGGCAACGAGCTTGATGTAACGCTCGCGTTGCTCGGGAGTCATCACCTCGGCGGAGGCGAGCACCAGCTGGCGTGTGGAGTCGAGGCACTCGCGGTTGAGTTCGCGGCGGCTTTCCACGAAGCGGGCGAACTCCAGAAAGTTCACCCGGTCGTTGGTGCGGCGGGTCCGCTCAAACTCGGCGAACTCGGCCTGCATCTGAGCCACCTGTTCGGCCATGTGCTGCAAACGGGGGTGGGAGGCCTGATGCAGCGCGCTGATGCGGGCGAATTGCGCATCACTGAGATTCAGCTCCGTGCGAATCCACGCCAGCTTTCCTTCCAAGGTGTCGGCGCCCCGATGGTGAAAATCAAAGTAGGCGTAATGAACCGCCGTGCCGGTTGCCAGGCCGAGCAACAGGGTGAGGAGTACCCGTTTCATGAGCGGTCCTCCCGGCTGGGCGCGTTCATGAGCGGGTCAATGAGTCGGAGATAACTCCGGGCCAGCTCGGCGCTGCGCTCCCGCTGCAGATGGCTCACGCGGATTTCCGCCAGAAAAAGTCCAAGCAACGCGCATGCGGTCACAAAGCCCACTGCGACCGCGGGACGGGCCAGCCAGTTTTCGATTGCGGCCCACCAGCCCATGGATCTGGCCGGCTGGTCGGCCAGGGCGATATGCTGCCAGACATTGGCCGTGAGCCGGGGCGAGGGGTCGGGGGTTTCGGACCAGCGGTCCAGCAATTTATCAAGCGGATCGGGAGTAGGTGTCATGACAACGGGGCTGGCTGTAGCCCGATGCATAACACCGGCACCCGATGATGTCCTTCAAATAATCGGACTTCCCCTCGGGTTCGCCGGTCAGCCGGTCAGCCGGTGCGCCGGATTCCCGACCCGACTATGGTGCGTTCCCCGGCCGGGAAACTGAGAGAGTGGGTGGGGAGGTCGGTTTCCAACTGGCGGTTGATGGCCCGCAGCCGGTGCTCCACTTCGCCGGCCACGGTTTGTAGCTGGGTCAAATTCAGCCCAAGTCGTTTGAGCAGGGCCGGCTGTGGGGTCGCTACACTCAGTTCCGGATGCAACACGCGGGTTCGAACCCATTTGGCGGCGTGGAGCAATGAGGCCAGCTGATTATGGGCGGCCGTGCCGCCGGGCAGATACTGCCAGCGCACCGGCTCGGAAATGACCTGTGGGAATGCCCAGAAGCGCAACAAAGCCGCTCCGGCCTCGGCATGATGAAACCCGAGGCAGGCCCGCTCCTCCTCGCAGGTTTCAAGGGGCAAGCCACGGGAGACGAGGCGCAGGGAGGGCTGGCGGCGGGTCGCCCAGTCATCAATCACCACCATGCCTAGGCAATGGAGCAGGCCGACCGTGTAGGCGACATTGCGATCGACGTTTAGCCGGTCCGCCAGCACTTCCGTGGCGAGGGCACAGGCGATTGAGTTCTGCCAGAGATCCTCGGCTTCGAGACCGTAGGTGCAAAGCGGGCGCACCAGGACTTGCGAGGCAACGGCGGTGGAGACGAGTTCGTAGATGTGCTCGTAACCAACCCGGTTGACCGCCTCTTCGACAGTGTAGCAGCGCAGCCCTTGGCTGAAATAGGCGCTGTTGCCAAACTGCAGCACTCGGGCCGCTATGCCCGGATCAAGCCGGATCATCTCTACAACTTCGCTCATCGCGGTGTTGCCGTCGCAAAGCAGTTGTTTGAGCCGCGGCAGCACTCGCGGTGCGGAAGGGAGATGCTCCAAGTCGCGAACGACCTCATCCAAAGTCAGAGCGGTGTTAAACGGGGATGAGGTAAGGCGAAGCACATCCCTCTATCGGCCGTTTTTACAAACGGCTTTCGCCAATCGCTTACCTTTTGATTCACCAAAAATCGCTGCGAAGAGCCGCCTGGCCGTAAGGCTCAAGGGAAAGTAATCGCCCTCCAAGGCGACCACTCAAAGTACCGAATAACGCAAACCCGGCTAAGGTCAGGAGTGACGCTGGTAGATCTTCTGCAGCATCGAGGCACTTGGCGCCGCAGGGGACACAGCGGTCGCGCCGGTGGCGCCGGCCAGGCTGAAACGCAGCAGCAGCTGTTCGTTCTCCTTGTCGAGCTGAAGAATCTGCAGGATGCGTGCGCGGGTCTTGTCGAGTGCGGCGCGAAAAGCTGCGCTGTCGGCGCTGTTGCGCGGGACCTCCCGGAGGGCGGCGAGCGTCTCGTCGAGCCGGGCCAGCAGGCCTTTCTTGCGCTCCAAGAGGGCGGCGTCGGGCGTGCGACGGTGCTGCTGGAGAAAGCTGTTTTCCTCCAGCGCGAGCTGATGGAGCTCGTTACAGAGGTCCTGGTGCTGCTGCAGCGCTTGCATCGGGGTCATGGACGGGGGCGATGATCGGGGTTGCGGGAGTGGCTGGCGGAGTTGCGCTGAAGAACTGCTGCAATTGTCGCTCCGTCTGTCCACTCCATTCGAGCTGCCCGATGCGCCAGGCGGCCATTCTGGCCAGTTCCGTCAACTCACCACCCACCGGCTTTTCGGCGATACTTTCGACCACTTGGATGATTTCCCGGTAGGCCTTGGTCGCACGTTCGGTTTGACGAAGACGTTCGTAGCACAAGCCGGTCTGGTAAATGATGGGCAGCCGCCAGCTGTTTTCCGGGGAGAGCTGGGCCAGGCTTTCGTAGATTGCGACCGCGCCAAGGGTGTCGCCGTTTTGGAAAAATTCGTTGGCCAGCTGGTTGCCGGTGCGGCGTTGCCAGTAGGCCCAGCCCTGCGGGTCCTTGGCCGCATTGTTGTGCTCGTCCTTCAACAGGGTGAGCGTGATGCCGAGGGCCTCCTCGGTGCGCCCGATCTTGCGCAGCGTGAGTGCCAGCAAGTAGCGGGCTTCGGCGGCATTGGCATCGCCGGGCCATTGCTCCAGATACTGGTTGAGCTTGGTGATCGCCTGCTCCAGCTCACCGGCGTTGAGCAGCGAGCCGGCGGCTTTGAACAGGGCGCGGGCCCGGTCTTCCGGTGCCAGGTCCAGCAGACGCAGGCGGTCGAAGAATTTTGCGGCTTCGGCGAAGTTACCGGTTTCGTAATGGGTCTCGGCGATCTCGAACTGGGCGGTTTTCGCGAGCAACTGGTAATGCTCGTAGCTTTCGGAGGACAGTTTCAGCGTGGAATGGATGACGTTGTAGAACCGGTTCAGCGCGTTCTTGTAGGCACCCATCGCACGGTGGGTGCGGCCGAGTTCAAGCAGGGCGTCGGGCACGCGGGGATCGTCGCCGTGCGTTTTGAGGAACATCTCATATACCGCGGCCGCCTTGATGAAGACGCCCTGGGCGCGATACATGCGGGCGAGGCCCAAGAGAGCGTCGCGTTGTTCCTGCTTGGCGTAGCGCCGGTCGTTCATGATGCGGCGATAGGCGATTTCCGCCGCCGCAAAATCGCCGCGCTCGGTCAGGCTTTGGCCAAGTTGAATGAGGCCCCGTCCTTCCTTCAATAGCTCGTGGGCGGCCGACGGCCCGGCCGGGGCGATAGAATGGGTTGATTTTTCCACCGGCGCATGCGCCGGTTCGGAAGCATGCGCCTCCGGGACCGATTTATCTGCCGCCGGGTGCTCAGCGTGCCCGGCGGATTCGCCGGCTTGTACACTCAGCGCCAAGCCGAGGCACAGGCTCAGTATTGCCGGTAGGTGGCTGAGCTGGGCGGCAAGGCGGCGGGAGCCGGAGGAGTCGGCACCCCGGGCGCGATTATGGTGACGTCCTCGGGATTGCCGGAACTGCCAGGAAAACGGAAGAGCGGCAGAAAGTCCTGTGACTTCACCTTGCGACGCGTGTCGTCCGGCAAAATGGGTAGAGCTTTGGGATGCGGTTCGGATTCTTTCGGAGCTTGGGAGTGTGCTTCCGTGGCTTCCGGAACCATCGGTGCTTCGACCGGCTTCTCCACGGGCATCGGCGGAGTGGAGGCGGCCGCCTGATTGTTGGCCAGGGAGACTTCGGCGATTTCCGGCGCATTCGCGGCTACCGGCGGACCGCCGGCAATCGGCTTGGCCGTGGCGGGCGTGATCGGTTTCGCATCCTGGAAACGCAGCGCCGGTGCGCCGAAGGTTGCCAGATACGGTCGCGATGCCGGTCTCGGAAGTGCCAGGGTTTGCTGCGCCGCGTGGGCGGTCGCGACCATCGAGAGATGGAGCAACACCAGGATCATCCGACACAAGGTCGCAGGTGCCCCGCCGCGAAGCGGAGACTTTGTAAATGCACGAGGCATGAATGGAGAATGGTTCCATTTCAGCGGAGGATTCTGATTCGCTGTCCTCTCCAAACGGTCCGCCGGGAGCTTTCTTGAGGGAAATTGCATGGTTTCGGCGATTTCCTGCACATTCCCAAGCGTAAGAAATAAAGCAGTTTGCGCTGTTCTGGCCCTCAGGCCAGCAGGACACGAATCTGTCGTCCGAGTTCGTCCAAGGTGTAGGGCTTGCGCACGAAGTCACGCTGACCAAGGGACTCAAATTCTGTGCGCACTTCGGGCGTAAGGTGGCCGGTCAGTATGAGAACTTTGGACTCGGGATGGGTGGCCTTCAGCACCTTCATGACCTCGATGCCGGTGGCCCCAGGCATGTTGAGATCCAGCAGGACCACATCGAATCGCTTGTCCCCGCGACCGAGCACGTCGATGGCTTCGAGACCGTCGCGCGCCGTGGTGACTGTGTAGCCTTTGCGGGTGAAAGTGGTTTCGAGCAACATGCGCAGGGCCGCTTCGTCGTCCACGATGAGGATGGATTCATTGCCACCGGGGAACTCGCTGGGCTTGACGGTGATCGGGGCCTGCACGGCGGCATCGGCAAAAGGCAGGCAGACCCGGAACGTGCTGCCCTGGCCGACCGTGCTCTCGACATCGATGGCACCCTCGTGGCTGGCCACGATGCCATAGACGACGGCGAGCCCGAGACCGGTGCCCTTGTTGACGCCCTTGGTGGTGAAGAACGGTTCGAAAATGCGCTCGCGCACTTCCGGCGGCATGCCCGTGCCGGTGTCGCTCACCTTCAGGCAGGCGCAGGCGCGCCGGTTGCGCATGTTGGCCGGCATTGAGTCTCCGTCGATCCGCTGGGTGGAGAGGGTGATCGTGCCGCCGCCGGGCATGGCGTCGCGGGCGTTCACGCAGAGGTTGAGCACGATCTGCTGCAGCTGGTTTTGGTCGGCCAGCAGCGGCGGCAGATTGTCGTCCAGGGCGAAATTGAAGGTGATGTTGCGCGGAAAGGTCTCGGCGAGGAGTTTTACCAGGTCGCGGAGATGCTGGTTGAGGTCGAGCGGGGCCACCCTCACCTCGGCCTTGCGGCTGAAAGTGAGGATCTGGCGCACGAGGCCGGTGGCGCGTTCGGCGGCCCGCTTGATCTCGCGCACGCTCTTCTGGATGATGGCGGGCTCGTTGGCGTTGAGCACGCAGAGCTCGGCGTAGCCGTTGATGACGGCGAGGATGTTGTTGAAGTCGTGGGCGATGCCGCCGGCGAGCGTGCCGATGCCCTCCATCTTCTGGATCTGGCGGAGCTGACCCTCGAGACCTTTGCGCTCGGTGATGTCCTCGCGCAGCAGCAGCAGGTTGGCGATCTCGCCCGCCGGATTGCGCAGGCAGCAGACTTGCACGGATTCCCACACGAGCCGCCCCTCGGGGCTCTGGCGGTGGATTTCTCCGCGCCACTCGCGGCCGGAGCGCACATGGGCGCGGAATTCCTGATAGGCCTGCTCCGAAGCGTGGCCCTCGCGCAGCACATCGATCTCGCGGTCGAGAATGGTCTCGAGCGTAAGGCCGGTGGTCATGGTGAACTTGCCGTTCACATATTGCACATGGCCGTCGGCGTCGGTGATTGCGATGGCGATGGGCGATTGTTCAACGGCACTGGACAGCTTGTGAAACTGTTCCTCGGCGAGGCGCCGGCGCGTGATGTCGTGGCCCACGGCGCGCACGCCGATGATCCGGCCCTCGACGTTGAAGATGGCGGACTCCTCCCAGTCCACCCAGCGCCAGCCCTGTGGTGTCAGCCAGCGCTGCTCATGGGCGGAATTGTGCGGGGCGCGTTGCGCGGCCTCGTCGGCGCGCGCGAAGGACTTCACGTCGTCCTGATGCACGACGCCCGCGACCGGTTTGCCCGCGATCTGGTCGGCCGGCCGGCCGAATTTGCGCGCAAAGGACTCATTGGCCGCCAAAAAGCGGCCGCCGAGATCACGGCAATAGACAAAGGCGGCACTGCCGGTCCAAGCACCGAGCAAAGCCTCTGGCGACGGGTGGGCGGACGCCCCCGCGGGTGTATCGCAAATCACGACTGACATGCGTGCTTAGAATCGGCCGCACGGACGCCAACTTGAGGGGGCAATGACGCGCATTTTTTGCGCGCTGCGTGCGGTCGGCCGCTCAAAGCAGGCCGCTCAGCATCTGCGGCAGGCGGGGCAGGGCGTTGTCGATCGCCGCGCGGGCGATCTTGGTCTCGGGGCCGTCGGCACCATAGAGAATATGCCAGCCTTCCATCTGGACCCAGGCATCCTTCTCCACCGGCTGAACCTTCTCGAAACCGCCGAGGATGCCGGCGTGGCGCACGAGGCAGTCGGCCACCTGCACGGCGGCCGCGAACATCTGGTAACGGGGCGCGACCGCGGGCGTATTGTGATACTGCACGGCCAGCACGATTTCGTCGCTCATCTTGTGCCGCTCGAGATAAACGGCACCGATCTGCGCGTGGTCCCAGCCGATCAGCTCGATTTCGCGCCGGGAAACATCGGCGATGGTGGCAAATTCGGTGCGGTTGAGCTCCTCGAGCTCCCCCGGAAAGGCATGCGCCATCACAACCTTGCCCACGTTGTGCAGCAACCCGACGAGATAGTCGGTGTCGTCGTCGATGGTGATCGGGAGGGCGCCGAGAATTTCTCGCGTGAGAATGGCCGTGCCAAGGCTGTGCGCCCACAGATCCTTCCAAGGCAGGGGGGCCTTGCCTTGCGATTGGAACGAGGACATCTCCTCGATCACGGGCGTGGCCATGGCCAGCTCGCGGATCTGGCGCAGGCCGAGAAAGAAGATCGCCTCCTCGATGTTGCTCACGCTGTTCGAGAGACCGTAGTAAACCGAGTTCACCATGCGCAGCAGCCGGGCGGTCAGCGACGGGTCGCGCCGGATGATCTCGGCGATCTGCGACGAGACGCTGCCCTCGGAGTTCACCAGCTCGCGCAGCGCCTGATTGATGCGTCCCAACGAGGCCAGTTTCGGGCAGTCGTTGATCCGCTTGCGGATGATTTCATCCGAATATTTGCCGGTCAGGATCGGTTGGGAGGTGGGTGACATGGGTGATTAACGCAAATCGCATCCGGAGGGCTTTCTCCGGTGGCCGGTGCGACGGCTTTTCAACGTCCCAGGGGCTATGTTCTTGAGCGCAATTGCAACCCAAGTGGCGTCCGGCCATTTCGCTGCTTGCTTTAGTTTTGCATCTAAAGTCGCGGCTCTGTGTGCCGATGATGCGGGTGCGAATCTCCCTGTGCCCCTGCGGTGCCGGGCGTATGCGCACAACCGGATGTCACACGCCCAATACCAACGCCTGTTGCAGGATGCCCTTGTGCATCACCGTGCCGGGCGGCTGGACCAGGCCGAGGCACTTTACCGGCGGGTGCGCGCGGCTTTGCCCAACCACTTCGATGCCGTGCATCTATCCGGCATCGTGGCCCTCCAGCGCGGTCGTGCCGCCGAGGCCGTGGAACTGCTCTCCAAGGCTCACCGCCTCGGGCCGAAAAACGCCCCCTGCGCACTGCGCCTCGGCTTTGCGCTTACCGCGGCCGGCCGGGCCGCGGACGCCGAGCAGCCGTTTCGCACCGCGGTGGCGCTCGATCCCGCTTCTGCCGAAGCCTGGGACGGTCTCGCGCACTGCCTGAAGCTGTCGGACCGTTTGTCCGCCGCCATTGAGTGCCACCAGAAGGCGCTCACTCTGCAGTCCTCCTTTCCCAAGGGGCTCTACAATTTCGGACTCACGCTCAGCCTTGCCGGCCGCCAGTCCGAGGCGCTGTCCTGCCACGAGCGTGCCATCGCCATCGATCCGACTTACGCCAAGGCTTACTATGGCCGGGCCCAGGTGCTGCAACAGATGCACCGCATCCCCGAGGCCATCGCCGCCTACGACAAGTTTCTGGAGCTCGAGCCAGGCAATCTGGAAGCGCGTAGCTACCGGCTTTACGCGCTCAATCACCTCGACGATCTGCCTCGCGAGCAGCTGTTTGCCGAGCATGTGGCCTACGGCAAGGCTGTCGGCCGGCACCCGACGCCGGTCTTTGCCAATGATCCGTCTCCGTCTCGCCGTCTCCGTCTCGCCATTCTCTCGCCTGATTTGCGCGCCCACTCGTGCGCCTGGTTCCTCGAGCCCCTGCTCCGTCATCTCGATCCCACACAGTTCGAACTCTACCTCTACCACGATCATTTCCGCGTCGATGCGGTCTCGGAGAAACTCAGGGGATTCGCATCGGTCTGGCGCAATTTTGTCGGCCAGTCTGATGCAGCCGTCGAGAAGGCCATCCGCTCCGACGCCCCCGACATTCTCGTGGACCTCGCCGGGCACACGGGCATGACCTCGCGCCTGCCGCTCTTCGCCCGCCACCTCGCCCCGGTACAGGTGAACTACCTCGGCTACCCCAACACCACCGGATTGTCGGCCATGCACTACCGCTTCACCGACGCCATTGTGGATCCCGTCGGCCCCGCCGATGCGCTCGCCACCGAGAAGCTCGTCCGCTTCGCCCCGACCGCTTGGGCCTACCAGCCCCCGCCCGTCACCCCCGAGGTGAATGTTCGTAATACGAACATTCCCACCGGTGCCCCCGACGACGGCTCCCAGCCCAATGTTCGTAATACGAACATTGGCCCGGTCACCTTCGGCAGCTTCAACAACGTGGCCAAGGTCACGGATGCGACGCTCGCGTTGTGGGCGCGGGTGCTGGCGGCGGTGCCAGGTTCGCGGCTGTTGCTGAAGGGGAGGGGATTCGGCGATGAGGCCGTGCGTCAGCGCTACTTTGAGCGGTTCGCCGCGGCGGGCCTGCCGGTGCAGCGGATTGAGTTTCTCGAGCGCACGGCCAAAACCGACGACCATCTCGCGCTTTACGGTCGCGTGGATATCTCGCTCGACACTTTCCCTTACCACGGGACCACGACCACCTGCGAAGCGCTCTGGATGGGCGTACCCGTGGTTACCCTCATGGGTGATCGCCATGTGGCGCGCGTCAGCGGTAGCCTGCTGACGGCCATCGGCCGTGGCGAATGGGTGGCACAAACGCCCGAAGACTACTTGCGTATAGCTACGGAACTTGCTGCTGATCCCTTGAAGCTCGCGGCCATCCGCGCCGGCCTGCGCGAAGAGGTCCGCAACTCGCCGCTCGGTGATCACGCCGGTCAGTCGGCACGGTTTGCGGCGGCCCTCCGTGAGTGCTGGATGGCGTGGTGTGCGTCACAGAACTCCACCCGCGCGGTGGCCTGAATCGCGGCTGCATTTAAGGGCGGAAAAATTTGCCAGAAGTCTAAGTTGTTGATGGACGCGGCCGGTTCTGATCCAATGGATTGAAATAAATAAAATTACTTATCATTGGAGAAGAATGATTTAAGAGGCGGACCGTTTTGTTGGGCGCAGGTTATGCACATTGTGCCGAATAATTCCCAACCCCATGCGCGCCCTCATCCTTTCTGACAGCCCCGCTGACCGTGTGAGCATCCCGAAAATCGCGGACGAGCAGATCGTTGCCGGACCGGATTGGCCGGATGCGCAGGATATTGAGGGGCGCTGGCTCTCCTTGCGGGCGCCGACCGGGATCAACGATCTTGATCTGGTGCTGTCCAAAATTCCGGACGAGCAGTGGCCCGATCAAATTATCTACCTGCGTGACTCGGCCGTGGCGTTCGACTGCCAGATTTTTGATGTGCCGATGGTGGCGTGCGCCTGAGGCGCAGGCCACCCACTCATTGTTCGTTGGGTTCCCACAGGATTTTCCTCGTGGGCTACGCCCTTGGATGTCGCGTGATTTTACGCGAACATTCTCCCGCTGAGGAGTAAAGCGGAGCTTGTCGCCCTGGCATTTCGTCCTGCCAGTCCTGTGACTGCCATCCGTTCACTCCGCGAGCAAGGCTCGGGATCTGTTTTCGTTCAGGAAAAAATTGCCCCTCATCGAGGCCCGGTTGCCCAGTCAGTTCGCAAATTACCAGGTTGGGTGGGAAAAAAGATTTCTATCGCTTCTTCCTCAATTGTTTGCGCGTTCGCCCCCTCAGGCGGGCGCGCAATATGCAGAGATTACGACGCTCCTCCCATGCGCGTCCTCCTCCTCACCGGCTCCCACCCGATCTACCACTGTCCGCTCCACCTGAGCGAGGAACAGATCACGGCCGGTCCCGAGTGGGCGGATAATCAGACCATCGAAGGACGCTGGATTTCCATGCGGACTGAATTCGGTGAAACCGACCTGACGCAAATTTTGGCCAAAATTCCCTTCGGACAAACACCCGACGCGCTCGTTTGTGTGGCGGATACCGATTGGAGTGTGCGCCCCGCCAATCTTCGCGCGTTCAAAGGCACCAAGGTGCTTTTGCTCGCCGACCGACCCGGCGAAAAGCCTTCAATGAGCGAGGTGTTTCGTTACGTGGGGCGCGAAACTTTCGACCGCGTGATGTTCATGCGCGATCAGGCCCAACTCGTGCGCCTCCTCAGCGGCCCGGCCCCGGGGGTCGCCAATAATTTGATCGAGTCCGTCTGGCCTTCTGAAACCCCCACCGCGCACGCGCGGGCCATCTGAGAAATCCCGTGAATCCCTGCACTCTCGCCGACTCCGCTTCCCCGACTTCCGTCGCTCCCGTAGCGCCGGTGCGCACCTGGACCCGTGCACACATTGGCCTGACTGAGAACACCATGCTTTTCGTTTCGGCCGCCAATTTCTACAAAATCACGCCCGAGATGCTTGAGCTGTGGGCCCGGTTGCTGGCCGCCGTCCCGGGCGCACGTCTCCTGTTGCATCCCCTCAATGATAACGGCTCGTCACCCTATCCGATCAAACGCTTCTGCGCGGAGTTCGACCACGTACTCGAGGCCCACGGTGTGGCCCCCGAGCGGCTGATCGTCTCCAGCATCCGCTTCCCTTCGTGCACGGATGCCGGCGAGCTGCTCAAGCTCGGCGATGTCTATCTCGACACGCATTCCTTTGCCGGCGTTCACGTCGCGGCTGATGCGCTCGAACACGGCCTGCCGGTCGTGACTTGCGAAGGCGGCACGTTCCGCTCCCTCACGGGTGCGGCCCTGCTGCGCAGCCTCGGGCTGGACGAGCTGATCGTCTCCAACGACGAAGCCTACCTCGCACTGTGCTCCGAACTGGCCTACGAGCCGGCATACCGCGCCTATTTTCGCTCCCGCATTACCGCCACCGCCGTTTCCGCCTGAACCATCCTCTGGTCGCCGGCCTTCCGTCTCCAATCTCCCATCTCCGATCCACCATGCCCCCCGTCCACAGTCCCCTGCACTCTCTCGACAACACCAGCATCCTGCTCACCGGCGGCACCGGCTCGTTTGGCAAGGCCTTTGTCCGCACCGTGCTCGCCCGCTACCCGAATATCCGCCGCCTGGTGATCTTCTCCCGCGATGAGTTGAAGCAGTTCGAGATGGCCCAGGAGTTTCCGCCGAGCCGCCATCCTGCGCTCCGCTACTTCATCGGCGATGTCCGCGACGAGCGCCGTGTGCGTCGCGCCCTGGAAGGCATCGACGTCGTCGTCCACGCCGCCGCCCTCAAGCAGGTGCCGACGGCGGAATACAACCCCTTCGAGTGCATCAAGACCAACGTCCTCGGCGCGCAGAACCTCATTGAGGCCTGCCTCGACAGCGGCGTGCGCCGCGTGGTCGCGCTCTCCACCGACAAAGCCGCCGCCCCGATCAACCTCTACGGCGCCACCAAACTCTGCTCCGACAAGCTCTTTGTCGCCGCCAACAACATCAAAGGCTCGCGCGATCTCCGTCTCAGCGTCGTCCGCTACGGCAACGTGATGGGCAGCCGTGGTTCGGTCATCCCGTTCTTCCTCGAGAAGCGGAAGACCGGTGTGCTTCCGATCACCGATCCGGAGATGACCCGTTTCAACATCACGCTCCAGGAGGGCGTGGACATGGTGCTCTGGAGCATCCAGCACGCCTGGGGCGGCGAGATTCTCGTGCCGAAGATTCCGTCCTATCGCATCATGGACCTGGCCAACGCGATCGCCCCCGAGTGCCCGCATCCAGTCGTCGGCGTGCGTCCCGGCGAGAAACTGCACGAGGAGATGATCACCAGCTCCGACAGCTACAACACCGTGGATCTCGGCCGCTACTACGCGATTCTGCCCAATGGAGCCGAATACTCGTTCGACGAGTATGCGTCAGGCCATGAGGCCACCCGCGTGCCCGCGGGATTCTGCTACAACAGCGGCACTAACCCGCAATTTCTATCCGTCCCCGAGCTGCGCGAGCTGATCGCCGAGCAGGTGGAATCCGCCGAGTTCCTCCGCGCCGACCCCGGCCGCGACAGCCGCCACCCGCATTTCACCGAACTCAAGACCGTCGCCTGAACCATCACGCACGGATGCGACCATGCTGCCCTACGGACGCCAGACCATCACCGAACAGGACATCGCCGCCGTCGTGGCCGCGCTGCGCTCGGATCATCTGACGCAAGGGCCGTTGGTCGCCGAATTCGAACGACGCTTTGCCGCGCGGGTCGGGGCGAAACACGCCGTCGCCGTCAACAACGCCACGGCCGCGCTACATCTCGCGTTGAAGGTGGCTGGCATCGGCCCCGGAGACCGCGTCGTCACTTCGCCCAACACCTTTCTCGCTTCGGCCAACTGTGCTGCCTACGTGGGTGCCACGCCGGACTTCGCTGACATCGACCCAGTCAGCTACACGATAAATCCGCACGCGCTGGAAAAAAACTGGCTCGACGACACCCGCGCGGTCGTAGCCGTGGATTTTGCCGGTCAGACCGCCAACCTGCCGGAAGTCTCTCGCATCGCGCGCGCACGCGGCGCCATTGTGATTGAGGATGCCTGCCACGCGGTGGGTGGGAGTTTTCATGCCGAAGGGCGCGTCTGGAATGTAGGCGGCAATCCCTGGGCCGATCTCGCGGTTTTCAGTTTCCACCCCGTCAAGACACTGACGACGGGCGAGGGCGGCATGCTCGTGACCGACCGGGCCGACTGGGCTGAGCAGGCCCGCCGTCTGCGTTCACATGGCATTGAGCGGGTCGCCGACAACTTCACCGAATTTACCACGGAACCCGGTCCCTGGCTCTATGAGATGCAGGAGCTGGGCTTCAACTACCGGCTCACCGACCTCCAGTGTGCGCTCGGACTCTCGCAACTTGATCGCCTCGAAGCCGTGCTGACGCGCCGCCGCGAGATCGTCGCGGCCTACAACGCCGCCTTCGCCGGCACCGATTGGCTGCGAACGCCCGGCCTGCGCACGGCCGCTGATGCCGCCACGACTTCCTGGCATCTCTATACGGTGCAGATCGATTTTGCCGCGTTGGGACGCTCCCGGTCCCAAGTCATGTCCGCACTCCGCGAGGCCGGAGTTGGCACGCAGGTCCACTACATTCCCGTGCATCTCCAGCCGTGGTATCGGCGCACCTTCGGCTACGGTCCGGGCAAGTGCCCCGCGGCCGAAGCGTATTACCAACGTGCGCTCAGCCTTCCGCTTTTCCCCGCGATGACCGATGCCGACGTGGCCCTTGTCATCGATACTGTCCTGTCCCTGTCACCGATTCCCAGCCGATGAAAAACCTTTGTGTCATTCCCGCCCGAGGCGGATCGAAGCGCATCCCGCGGAAAAACATCCGCCTGTTCGCCGGCAAGCCGATGATCGCCCACTCGATTGTGGCGGCACGCGCCAGCGGGCTTTTCACCGATGTGATTGTCTCCACCGACGATCAGGAAATCGCCGCCATCGCCCGTGCGCATGGCGCGGAGACGCCATTCATGCGGCCGGCGGAGCTTTCCAACGACCACGCCGGCACCATCGAGGTGATCGCTCATGCGACCCGCTGGATGCAGGAACGCCACGGTGCCTACGATGCGGTCTGCTGCATCTATGCCACGGCGCCGTTTGTTCACATTTCCGATCTCCGCCGCGGCTGCGAGGCCTTGGCCTCCGGACCCTGGGCCTACGCGTTTACGGCCACCGAATTCGCCGCCCCGATCTTCCGCTCGTTCCAGCCGCATCCCGAGGGTGGGGTGGAGATGTTTTTCCCCGACAAGTTCACCGCCCGTTCGCAGGATCTGCCCAAGGCGCTGCACGATGCCGGCCAGTTCTACTGGGGGCGTCCCGACGCCTGGCTGGAGGGCAAGCGCTTCTTTGAACGTCATTCCCACCCGGTCATCATCCCGCGCTGGCGCGTGCAGGACATCGACAACCTGGATGACTGGACTCGTGCGGAGCTGATGTTCGACAGCGTATCCCGTCAAGTCGCTTGAAGTCCCGTATTCTAGTGCTGGCCGCCCATCCCGACGACGAGGTCCTCGGGTGCGGCGGCGCGCTGGCCCGCCATGCCGACGAGGGCGCGGCCATCCACGTGGCCTTCCTGGCCGATGGGGTCAACTCTCGGGACCTGGTGGATCACGCGGCCTTGACCATGCGCCGGGAGGCCTCACGACGTGCGCTGGCGGAACTGGGCGTCACGTCGGTTTCTTTCGGAGACCTTCCGGACAACCGTCTGGATACGGTTCCGTTGCTCGACATCGTGAAACTGGCCGAGGCCCAGATCGCCGCCCACCGGCCCGATACGCTCTACACGCATCACGCCGGTGACGTGAACATCGACCACCGCCGCCTGCATGAAGCCGTGATCGCCGCCACGCGACCGCAGGCGGGACAGCCGGTGCGCACCCTGCTTTTCTTCGAGGTTGCTTCCAGCACGGAGTGGCAGCCGCCCGGTTCGGCGCCGGTTTTCGCGCCCAATTGGTTTGTGGACATCGGACTTCAACTTGAACGCAAGTTGCGCGCGATCGATGCCTACTCGGTGGAAATGCGACCCTGGCCGCATCCGCGTTCGCGGCAGGGCGTGGAGCATCTGGCGCGGTGGCGTGGCGCGACCATCGGCGCCGAAGCCGCGGAGGCCTTCATTCTGGGCCGGAGGGTGTCATGAAAATTGTTTTCCGCTGCGATTCCTCCCGGTTGATCGGCACCGGCCATGTGGTGCGGTGCCTTACTCTGGCGCACGAGTTGCGTCGGCGTGGGGCGGAAGTTCGCTTCATCACCCGCAGCCACGACGGCCATCTGGCCGCGCGGCTCGCGGAGGAATTGATGCCGGCCACGCTGCTGCCTGCTCCTGGCAGTGACATCGTCGCGTCCGCGGACGATGTCTATTCCGTGTGGCGGGGAGTGCCGGTTGACCAGGATGCCCGGGAGACCATTGCCGCCCTGGCTGGCCTACGGCCCGACTGGTTGGTGGTGGACCACTACGGATTGGATGCGTCGTGGGAAAGGGCGCTGCGCCCGCACTGCGGCCGAATTCTGGCCATCGACGACCTGCCCGCCCGCGCGCACGACTGCGACTTTCTCCTCAACCAGAATCAGGGCGCAACCCACGGTTCGGTACCCGCCGGCTGTCAGGTGCTACTCGGTCCAAGGTATGCGCTGCTGCGGCCGGAGTATGCTGTCGCGCGTGCGCTGAAGACAACGGATGCAGCCGAAGAAGTGACTCGCGTTCTCGTTTTCTTCGGCGGTGTGGATGCCGAGAATCTTTCCGGCCGGACTTTGCGTGTGCTCTCGGAGAGTCCGTTTGCGGGACTGGCCGTGGATGTAGTCGTCGGACCGAACTACCCGCATCGTGCCTCACTCGAGGTTCTGGCGGCCAGCCGCGGACGCACCCGGATTCTCTCCACCCGGCCTCATCTCGCCGATTTGCTGCTACAGGCCGATGTGGCGATCGGTGCTGGCGGTGGCGCGACCTGGGAGCGCCTTTGCCTGGGCGTGCCCTCGCTCTTGGTTGGCGTTTCCGAGAATCAACTCACAGCCTGCCGGAGCCTCGCCGCGGATGGCAGCGTGATTTATCTCGGTCCGCTGGCTGATTTCACCGAGGCGAATCTCAGCGATGAGCTGCAGGGCCTGCTCAGTTCGCCGGAAAAGCGCCGGCGATTGAGCGTCTCCGGCCGAAATCTGGTCGATGGGCTGGGGGTGCTGCGCGTCGCCGAACAGCTTCAGCCGACACCCGTGGAAAATTACACCATTCAGGGCGAATCCGGCCGGTGCTTTTTGGTTCATGCCACCGGGTTGCCGGTGGCGCGTCTGGAGTTCACTCCGCAGGAAGACAGTTTAGCTTTGGTCACCCAAGAGTTGGAGTCTGGTTTTGCGAAGGTGGCCACATCCAGGGTTCTAGCCAGCGCTTTGGTCCTTCTGCGCGCCGCCATGCCCATGGCAGACGGACACTCGCGGGTTCTGCCTCCTTTGCGAGCAGCCGGAAACGCGGTGCGGGCCGGCCAGCGGCTGGCGATCCTGTCGGACGCCTCGAGCTGGTTGAACGAATCGCTGGCCGACCTCGTGCTCGGTTGGATGCGGGACGGGCACACGGTCGAGTGGGTGCATGCTCCCGGTGAACTCCGGGGTGGGGACTATTGTTTTTACCTGGGTTGCGGACAGCTGGTGCCGGCCGCGATTCGCGCCCGTTACCGCCACAACCTCGTGGTGCATGAGAGCGCTCTGCCGCACGGCAAAGGCTGGTCGCCGCTTACCTGGCAGGTCCTGGAAGGCCGCACGGAAATCCCCGTGACCCTGATCGAGGCGGCCGAGCGCGTGGACAGCGGCCTGATCTACGCCGAGGAAATCATCCACCTGAAAGGAGACGAACTTGTGAGCGAGCTGCGCGCCCGGCAGGCGGCCGCGACACTCACTTTGTGCCGCCGCTTCGTGCAGGAATATCCCCAATGCGTGGCGCAGGCCCGGGCGCAGTCGGGTGAGGAAAGCTTTTACGCGCGCCGTCGGCCCGAAGACAGCCGGTTGGAGCCGGCCCGGACGCTGGCTGAACAGTTCAATCAGCTGCGCGTGGCGGACAATGAGCGTTACCCCGCGTTTTTCGAACATCAGGGCCGCCGCTACCGGCTGGCCATCACCGCGTCATGAAGCCCCGGCGCATTCTCATCACCGGCGGCGGCGGCGCGGGCAACGAGGCGCTCTGGCGATTGTTACACACTCGCTACGAGTTGCATTTTGCCGATGCCCAGGCCGGCGTGATCGACCCGGCGATTCCTGCCGACCGGTGTGTGGTGATTCCCTCGGCCGGCAGTCCAGATTTCGTCTCCTGCTTGGCCCGGATCTGTCGCGAGCGCCGCATCGACCTCATCGTGCCCTGTGTGGATGAGGAACTGCCCCTGCTGGCCGCGGCGAGGCAACAGGGCACGCTGCCGGAAGTGCTGCTTGGGTCCGGTGAATTTGTGGCCACGATGCTGGACAAGCTGGCCTTCGCCCGGGCGCTCCAAGCGCACGGTCTTGCCGTTCCGCGCACGGGCCTCGCCGACGAGGCGGCGGATTGGCGGTTTCCGCTGATTCTCAAGCCTCGGTCCGGTCGTGGCTCGCGCGGCGTCATGCGCCTTGAACAACCCGCGCAGATCCCGGCCTACTTGATCCTCCAGGGCACCGAGCCGACCCAGGTCGTGGCGCAGGAATGCATCGCCGGGCAAGAATACACAGTCTTCGTGCTCGCCGACCGGCACGCGCAACTGCGGGCAGTCGTGCCGGTCCGCGTGGATTCCAAACGCGGCATCACGATCCGCGCGGCGACCGAGGCCAATCCGGCGATCACCGCCTATGCGGCGCGTTTCCAGGCCGCTTTCCGTCCGACGGGTCCCTATAACATCCAGTGCATGGTCACAGCCGCCGGTGAGGTGCTGCCTTTTGAGGTCAACCCGCGGGTTTCTACGACCTTTTGTCTGGCCATCGCGGCAGGCGTTGACCCGTTCGCGCTCTACGCCGACGAGACCGTCACGACGGCCATGGCGGCGTTTGCCCCCGGCCTGCGTCTGATCCGTCACTGGCACAACGAGTTTCAACCATCCGCCCCCATGCCCACCCTGAGCACCCACGAATCCACCGCGCTTTCTGTTCGCGGCCAGCCCAAGATCGGCCCCGCCCTGCGGCCCTACATCATGGCCGAGGTCGGCACCAACCACAACCGGGACCTCGCCACCGCCCGCACCATGCTGCGCGAGATCGCGGCCGCCGGCTGCGATTGCGCCAAGTTCCAGATCTACGAACCGGAAGAGATCGTGAGTGCCGGCGTGCGCGCCAGCGCCTACGGCCTCGACAAGCTCTATGGTGACATCTCCGCGCGCGAGATGTTTGGCCGGCATCTGCAGACGCCGAAAGAGTGGTTTCCCGAACTCCGGGACTATTGTCACGAACTGGGCATGGATTTCTCCGCCACGATCCACGGCCCGCACGGCCTCCGGTGGGCGGAACAGGTCGGGCTCGACGTGGTGAAAATCGCCTCGATGGATCACAATAACCTGCCTTTCCTGCGCAGCCTGGTGAACCGTTTGCCGGCCCCGATCCTCGTGTCGTTCGGCATGGCACAGCTCCCGGACATCGACGCGACGGTGAAAACCCTCGCGTCGCACGGGCCGGGTGCGGCCTTCTTCCACTGTTGCGCGGTTTACCCGCCCAAGCCGGAGGAGCTGCGTCTCGGCAACCTGCCGTTCCTCGCCAAGCGGCATGGGGCGATCTTCGGCTTCTCGGATCACGCCATGGGCGTGGAGGCGGCCCTCGCTGCTCGCGCGGCCGGTGCCGTGTTGTTCGAGAAGCATATCACGCTCGATCGTCGCCAGAGCGGTCCTGATCATCCCTTTGCGATGCAACCGGAGGAGTTTGCGGAATACATCGCCACGTTGCGGGCCACCCCGCTCGGCCGACCCAAGGTGCCGGCGGAGTTTGTGCCACCCACCGCGCGCGAGCTGCGCAACCGGAGCGAATACCTCAAGAGCATCATCATCCGCCGCGATCTGCCGGCGGGTCATCGCCTCACGGCCGATGACGTCTATCTCGCGCGTCCCGCCTCGGGCATTCCGCCGGGCGAACTCGACCATGTGCTTGGTCGCGTGCTGACCCGTGCCGTTGCGGCCGAGGAGATCCTGCAGTGGGATCGTCTGGCCGCCGCCGCGGCCGCCTGAAATGAAAATCCTGCTCCTCGGAGGCACCCGCTTTGCCGGTCGCGCGGTCGCGGCAAGACTGTTGCGGGACGGACATGCCGTCACGGTCAGTTCGCGCCGACCGGAGGCTGCGCCCCCGGGAGTCCGGGTGCTGGCGGGTGAACGGCAGCAGGTGCTGGCCGGGTTGCCCGCAGCGAGCGGCTTCGACTTGATCCTAGATTTTACTGCTTACGACGAACCGGCCGTGAGCGCGGCGCTGGGTGCCTGTCCGGATGCCGCCTATGTGCTGATAAGCAGCACCTGGCTGACCAAATTCAACACCGGGCTAGCGGTGGATGCGCCCGTGTGCGGTGAGGCGCCCTCGAGCCTGCCGCAGGTCACGCAACGCTACCTCTCCGGCAAGGCGCGGGCGGAATGCGCCGTGCTCACGGCGCGGGACCGTGGACGGGCCGCGGCTGTGCTCCGTTTGCCCATCATGGGCGGGGCGGACGACCACACCGGCCGGCTCGATTTCTACCGGCGCCGTCTCGTTGATGGCGGCCCGGTGCTGCTCGTGAACGGCGGGACCAATGCGGCCAATCTTGTCTGGTGCGAGGATGTGGCCGATGCGATCGCCGGGGCCTTGTTACGTGTTCGGCTTTGGAGCGCGCCCATTCTCGATGGACTGCCGGATTCCGGCCAGACGGTGGATGCCGTGCTGGCTGCGCTGGCCGATGCCGAGGATGTGACTTTGCGCAGCCGCTCTGCTGAAGCTGACTGGCTGCAAGCTGAACTGCCGACTTACCTCGATCAGGAACCGCTTTGGCGTGAGCACGCGGTCACGCCCGGCCGGGCAAACCTCTTTGCCCTGTCCGGTCACCGACCGCATGACTTGCGAGAATGGCTGGCGGCCGTCTGCGCCGGGCGGCCACCGCGTCCGGAGACTGACGGATTGCGCGCCAGAGAACTGGCCTTGTTGGACGCGCTGGCGGCCACATGATCACGACCATGCCCAACGTCACGGCCGCCGTCGTCCCCGTGCTGGAAGCGCTCGGTCGCGAGCTGCTCCGCTGGCGCACGGATGACACGGCCCGCGCCTTGCATTCGCGCCAGGATTTCAAGACGGAGGCCGACCGCCGGGCGGATGCCTTCATCAAGGAGCGGCTGGCGGTGCTTTTCCCGGGCGTGCCCATCTGGTCGGAGGAGGATACCGAACACGGCAGCACGCGCCCCGCCGCCTATTGGCTGATCGACCCGATCGACGGCACGGCCAGCTGGTATGATGGCTTTCCGGGTTTCGTGACGCAGACCGCGTTCATCGCCGACCAGGTGCCGCAAGCCGGCATCATTCACTGTCCGGCAACGAATCAGACCTGGACGGCCCGAGCCGGCGAGGGGGCCTGGCGCAACGGCCGGCGCTTGCCGGGCCTGCTGCCGCGCGACCGCTGCATTGTCGTGGACAACACGCCCAAGCCGCACGGCATCGCGGCCGAGCTGGTTCGTGCCTTGCCGGCGACCGGTTACCGCGAGAGCGGCAGTCTCGGGCTGAAGGCTGCGCTGGTCGCCGACGGCACCGCGGACCTCTTTGTGAAGCGCGTGACCGTGCGCGACTGGGACATGGCTCCCGCGGCGGTGCTGCTGGCGGAGACGGGCGGTTTACTCGCGTTGCCGGATGGCCAACCCTTCGGTTTCGACGGTCCCATGGAGAAGCCTGGCGTGATCGTGGCCCGGGACGCCGGATTGTGTGCGCGGGCGGCCGACGTGCTCAGGGCCTGTCCCTGAACCGGACTCGGCTCAAGGGTGACCCTTGCCGAGGGTGATGTAGGCCGCGTCGCGATCGTATTCGAGCGTGTCGGTCGGCGTGAATCGCGCCTTGGAGAGATTCACTTCCACCGGCGCCGATTCATGGGAGCCGGAATGAACACTCCAGCCGTTGAAGGCCCAGCGCCCCGGCGTGAGTTCGGTCCAGAACCGCGGGTTGCGGTGCTGGTCCAGCATGAACTGCAGCGAGCGCGGCGTGATGCCGAGCCACGAGCAGAACAGGTCGAGGTATTTCGGCGAGACTTGCTCGTGGGCGCGCACAAGGGCCAGGCCCTGCTCGCGGGTGAGGCGGCCGTGGCGGATCTCGCGGGAGGCGTGGTCGGTGACGCGCGAGTAGCCCTGCTTGTAGAGTTTCAGGACGTCGTGAACGTCCATGTAGTTGAAACAGTCCGTGTAGTCGTAGCAGTCGAAGGTGCGCGCGAAGGGCGCAGTGCGGAAGTCATGCCGCTTCATCATCAGCTCGTGCTGCGCCTTGGGATCCCAACGAACGTAGTTGCCGAGATAGATGCCGGTCACGCCGACGGAGTTGAGGTCATCGTCGCCCGGGTAGCGGTATTGCCAAATGTCCTCCTCCTTCAGGGTGTCATAGACCAGCAGCAGGTCGTCGGCCTCGTGGCCCATGAGGTCGTGGTCCTTGCGGTAACGACGGGTCATCTCCACCTCGTGTTCATGGGAGAACATGCCCGTCTGCTCGAGACCCTGGTGGGCGCCCCAGATGATGAGCGGGATGCGGTGGCGCACGGCGACCTGCACGGGGAACACGGTCTGCCCGGCCAAGCAGGGCCAATACATGCTGCCGAACTCGCGCAGCGTCGTCCGCGTGATCTTCTTCACCGAAACCGGGTTCACGTTCTGGAAGAGGATGTCGCAGTTGTAGCGGATGCGCAGGTTGGCGAGGTTCTTGATGCCGAGCGGCGTGTTGAAATACTTGTTGTAAGTGACGAGGAGCGGATTGAGGCCGAGGCGCTCCTTGACGAGATGGACAATGTAGTAGGAATCCTGGGCGCCGGTGACCGGCACGATGCAGTCGTATTCACGACCCGAGACGCTGCGGTGCGGTTGGACGATGCGCTCGAGCCTCCGCCAGCGTTCGTCCCAGTCGAGGCGGTCCTTTTCCTCGTGGATGCGGCAGCCCGAGCAGATGCCCTCCTCGTCGAGCACGAGTCCGAGAGGGTGGCTGGTGCCGTAGAGGCAGCGGCGGCAGAAATGAAGGTCGGCGGACATGGTCAGGCGGGTTCGGGACAGCTGCGCTCGGATGTCGGGTAGGCGGCGGGGCGCATGGGCAGGCCGGTCAGGCCGGCCTTGAGGGCTTGGATGGCGTGCTCGCGATAGCTCAGAAAATTGCCGACGCCAGCTGCGGTAACCGTCGGCAACCCGAAGAGGCTGGCAAGCTGGTCGGATTCACTCAACCCGCCGAAGGCGATCAACTGGCGGTTGCGGGCCGGGAATAGCCGGACAATCTCCGGGTCGAAGGCCCGGGGCGAACCCTCGTGCGGCCAGTCGATGAGGAGGGCCTCGGAAATGGTGCCGTCGTTCAGGGCGGCGAGCACGGCGGGGTCGAGCGGTGTGTCCGTGGCGCGGCGGTAGTCACGCCAGGCCAGCGCGCCGTTGGCCACGCTGAGCGGCAGGGCGGCCACGACCGCCTGGGCGCCCAGTTGCCGGGAAAGCTTGTGAACGGCGGAGAGGTCGTCGCGCAGCAGCGCATCCACACAGACGCGGTCGGCGCCAAGGTGGACGACGGCGACGCCGTCCTCCGCCGAGCGGATTCCGCCACCGTAGATCAGTGGCGTGGCGAGGTTGAGGCGCTTGAGGCGTTCCAATGTGGCGAAGTCGGGACCGAGTTGGCGACGGCTCCGGTCGATGCAGAGGATGAGAATCTCGTCGGCACCCCAGCGATCAAGGTTTTCGACGACGCACTCCGGCTTGCCCATCGGCAGCCAGCGGCCGTAGCGGAAGGACTGGACGGCCCAGCCGTCCTTCACGGTGACGACGCCGATAAGTCGTTGGTTAAGCATGGAGCAGGCCTCCGATGATGTCGGTCAGCAGCTGCCGGCCGGCGTGCTGGCTCTTCTCCGGGTGGAACTGGACTCCGACCACGCGCCCGCGGCGGGTGACGACCGGAAAACGGCGGCTGAGTGAAGCGTGTGCGACGGCGAACTCGGGCGTGCAGTCCACCGCGTAGGAATGGTTGAAGTAAAACGATTCGTTCGCGCTGCGCCCGAGCAACGGGTCGGCCGGGTCGGCCTCGATGGCGTTCCAGCCGATGTGCCAGAGACCGGCCCCGATGGCGTCCACGCGGCCGGGAATGAGGCCGAGGCCGGCGGTCTCGCCGTATTCGGTGGAGGAGTCGGCGAGCATCTGCATGCCGAGGCAGATGCCGAGCAGCGGACGGTCCGCGGCGGCAGCGGCGCGAAGGTAGGTGGCGAGGCCGCGGGCATGGATGGCCTGCATGGCGGCGGGGAAGGCGCCCACACCGGGCAGGACGAGCAGATCCATGGCGTCGAGTTCCTCCGGCCGGCTGGTGACCTTGCAGCGGTAGCCGAGCGTGTAGAGCGTGCGCCACACGGAGGTGTGGTTGCCCACGCCGTAGTCCACGATGCCGATGCCGCGACGGCTCACAGGCCCACCCCCACTTGGAAACGGCGGCGGATGCGGCCGTCGGGTTCGATCGTGAAAAGTTCTCGGTTCACCGAGGCATGCACCTGCTTCCAGAAATCCGCGACGCTGATCTCGATGTAGCGGCAGAAGCTCTCGATGTAGGCCGGGCTGCAGGCGTCGTCGTATTGCTCCACCAATTCGATGCCGCGCTGGCGGGACATGCGGCCGAGGCGGATCTCCTCGTTGGCGTAGTCGGTCACGCGGCCGAAGCCGAATTTGTAGTACTTGATCATCTGGTTGAGCGTCACCCAGTCCTCGTCAAGCGAGGCGACACCGCGCAGGTCGCCGGTGTTCTCCACCGAGTCGCTGCGGATCTCCAGGCCGTTGGGGCAGGAGTAGAGGGCGTTGTTGATCAGCGACCAGTCCTTCCAGAACCAGCCGAGATAGACGATCTGGATCCCGGCGGCGTCGAACTGCTCGGCGTGCGGATAAAGGTAGCGGTGCAGCTCCTCGCGCTTGAAGCCGGCCGCGAGCATCCAGTCGAGCCCGCCGCCGGCGACCGTGTTCATATAACGCAGGTTGTTGCCGTCGTAGCCGGTGCGGCCGAGCGTTTTCATGTCGCCAAGCTGCAGGCCGGGATTTTCGCCCCAGAGGATCAGCGGGATGCGGTAGCGCAGCGCGAGCTGGGGCACCGAGCTGATCAACGCCTGCTCGCTGGCGCGGGCCCAGTTGGTGAAACGGAAGAAACCTTCGCGCAGCATCCGGCGCCAGGTCTGCGGAGCGAGGCTGGTGGTCACCATGTCGAAGCCGAGCTCGATCAGGTTGGAAATGTTCTCGGCGCCGCGCTCGGTCAGCTGCTCGGGCGGGTAGCAGAGGGAGACGAGCAGCGGTCGCAGACCGAGCTTGTCACGCGCCCAGAGCGCCTGGCGCGTGCTGTCCTTGCCGCCGCTCACGCCGATGATGCAGTCGAAGCCCTGGCCCTTGCGGCGCGGGTAATTTTTCAGGACCTCCTCGAGGATTTCATAGCGCTCCTGCCAGTCCACCTGCTGCAGCTCGCGGTGATAGTTGCAGGCCGGGCAGAGCCCCTCCGGCGTGAAATAGCTGTTCGGCCGGGTGTTCGGTTGCAGGCAGTGCGTGCAGTATTTCATCCGGCGACGAGGGTTGGCGCGGCAAGCGCAGCTTCCGCGGAGATTTCCCGCAGGTGTCTGATCTCGGGATGAGGCAAACGGCAGGCCGGGGCCCAAGGCGGCAAGGTCGAGACCACGTGACGACCGGCGGCGAGCCCGGCAACCAGGGCGTAGCTTTCGCCACCGACGACCCAGTCGGCCCAGCCGATGGCTTCGGCCAGAGTGCCGCCCTCATCGAGCGA